>NZ_JAKIHL010000037.1 GCF_021608135.1 Microaerobacter geothermalis | reverse complement strand
TCTGTCTAATAAACGGGCTTGTAAGCACCAAGATTAAGCGACCTCCCTCGCCAGCCGCAAGTCCATTATATCGCATATTGCTTATTTTCATCATCTGATGGTGCCGCGTCAGCGGCATGGATGTCTAATAAATCATATTCTCTTTTTGTCAATTCAATTAGCTTCCCCGTCCTGCTCACCTGCCGCTTAGATAAGTTCATTCTCAGATCGGCAATCTGGAGATTTTCCGAAAGATTTATCCCGTCCCTCTTTCGTCTCAAGGCAACCCTTATTCTTGCCAATAGCTCTTCGATAGCAAATGGTTTAGTAATATAATCATCAGCCCCTATATCTAATCCCATGACTTTCTCAGTAACATCGTCTTTGGCTGTAAGCATGATAACAGGCAAATTTGAAAACTGCCTGATTCTTCTGCACACTTCCATTCCGTTTAATCCCGGAAGCATAATATCTAATAAGACCAGGTCATACTTATTTTCTTCCGCTTTTTTCAAACCTTCTCTGCCATCAAAGGCTGCATCCACGATGTAACCTTCGTGCTTTAATTCAAGTTCTAAAAATCTTACAATCTGCTTTTCATCTTCTACAATAAGAATTTTGAAACTCTCCATTTAAATGACTCCCTCTTTAAAAGATCTATATCCTATGCACAATTTTTGGATACAGTGCTGAATAGTATATCATTTTTTTAGATAGTGTCTACTATCCAACCTCCATCATGGAGTATGAAGACATTATACTCTCTTTTTAATGAGTTATAAAACGTTTAAAGGGAAAATAATATTTGATTAGAAATACGTCAACAAAAAATCCACTCAGTTGAAAAACCGAGTGGATTTTGATCAAATCGAAATTAACGTTTGGAGAATTGTGGTGCGCGGCGCGCTGCTTTAAGACCGTATTTCTTACGTTCTTTCATTCTTGGGTCACGCGTTAGGAAGCCGGCACGCTTAAGGGGGCCACGGAATTCAGAGTTGACCTTTAAGAGGGCTCTGGCGATTCCATGACGAATGGCTCCCGCTTGACCGGTAAATCCTCCGCCTTTTACATTTACCAAAACATCATAGTTATTTAATGTTTCTGTCAAAACTAAAGGTTGCTTTACGATGAGCTTTAATGTTTCAAGCCCAAAGAAATCATCCATATCTCTCTTATTGATTAAAATGCGACCTGTTCCTGGAACAAGGCGAACCCGAGCTACGGATTTTTTACGACGACCAGTACCGTAATATTGCACCTGTGCCACTAATCGTACCCTCCCTTATTACCCGCGAAGTTCCCAAACTTCTGGTTTTTGTGCTTGATGTGGATGTTCACTGCCTCGATATACATTCAGCTTTGTTGCCAACTTGCGGCCGAGGCGGTTCTTTGGAAGCATGCCTTTAACGGCTAATTCAATCATTCTCTCAGGATTTGTACTCCTCAGATTTCCAGCGGTGGTTTGCTTTAGACCACCCGGATATCCAGAGTGACGATAGTAAATTTTTTGGGATAACTTCTTACCAGTCAGTTCAATTTTTTCTGCATTGATAATAATCACGAAATCTCCAGTATCAACATGTGGTGTATATTCAGGCTTATGCTTGCCGCGAAGAATGGCAGCAGCTTCACTGGCTAACCGGCCGAGGGTTTTGCCAGCGGCATCTATCACATACCATTTACGTTCAACTTCATTTGGCTTAGCCATATATGTGGTACGCATTGATTTCCCTCCTAAAATTCTTACGGAACCGCATTGTTTCTTGCAAACCAGCTATAATTCGTTCGGCAATCTCAAAACCCGGGGCTAGTGGGTTTTTAAAATACCAAATAATATAGTACTACATTCAGAAATCCAAGTCAATTAAAAAATCACTTATAGTTGACTTTATACAAAACTAATCCGTGTGGGGGTACTGTCCTTCCGGCCAGAATTCGATCTTTTTTCTCCAGTATGGATTTTATAGTTTCTGGGTCCCTTTTGCCCTCTCCTACTTCTAACAGAGTGCCGATAATTATTCGCACCATTTGATACAGGAATCCGTTTCCGCGGCATAGGATCTTAAGAAACGGACCTTCCTGTATCATGGTTATCTCATACATTTCCCTTACTTTATCTTGTACTTCCGTTTTTGACGAAGAGAAGGAAGTGAAATCATGGGTGCCGATAAGATAAGCGGCTCCTTCTCTCATTTTTTCTATATCTAAAGCATAAGGAAAATGATATGCATAGCGTCTCATCAAAACATGGGGAACATGACCGCGGTCAATAGTATATATATATATTTTCTCTTTTGCATCAAACCGGGCGTGAAATTGTCCATGAACCTCTTCTGCCTTGGTAATCACAATATCTTTGGGCAATTTCGTATGGAGGGCTAAGGGCCATCGGTCAACCGGTATTGAGGAATCGGTGTTAAAGTGAATGACTTGACCTAACGCATGGACTCCGGCATCGGTTCTTCCTGAACCAACCACTCTCACCTTTTGCTTGGTCAATTCTTCAATGGCTCTTTCCAATTCCCCTTGTATGGTCCTTTGCCCAGGCTGAACTTGAAAACCTGCATATTCTGTTCCATCATAGGTTACGGTCATTCGAATTTTCCTCACACGCATTCTCTCCTTATGTCCGAAAAAAGAACAGGGATGTCACGATACCCAAAAAAACAAAAATTAATCCAATATCCCGTTTATGATAGGTTAGCTTCCGGTATCTTGTTCTTCCTTCCCCACCTCGATAACCTCTGGCTTCCATAGCCATTGCTAATTCTTCTGCCCGGCGGAAAGCACTGATAAACAAAGGAATAAGCAATGGAACAAAACTTTTTATTCTTTTCCCAAATGAGCCGGTGGTAAATTCCGCTCCCCTTGCCATTTGAGCCTTCATAATCTTCTCTGTCTCCTCCATGATGGTTGGGATAAAGCGTAAGGCAATGGACATCATAAGAGCCAATTCATGGGCGGGAAGACCTATCTTTTTAAAAGGAGACAGGAGTGATTCTAGTCCGTCGGTCACATCTATGGGTGAAGTGGTAAAGGTAAGCAAGCTAGCTGCAATAACCAGTAAAAGGAGCCTTAATGAAATAAAAACAGCTTGAACAAGTCCCTGTTCATAAACAGAAAACCATCCCCACTTCCATAACAATTCCCCTTCTTTGGTTGTGAGCAAATACAGGAGTATGGTAAATATAATGAGCCACCAAATGGGTTTTAATCCTTTCAATATATAAGAGAGAGGAACAGAGGTTAACAGCACGGACAAAAGGGTAAACCCGATTAAAATTCCATAAGTAATCCAGTTGTTAGCCAAAAAAATAACAAATACAAATGCAAAAACAAATAACAGTTTAGCCCTTGGGTCCAAACGGTGGATGATTGAATTTCCAGGAATATATTGACCAATAATAATATGATCAAAAATGCTCATGGTTTTATCTCCCTTTCCTGGAATCTTTTCTTCAACTCCTGTATCAAGTCCTCTTTCCTAACAATAGATAAAGGGATTTGCGAATCCATTTTCTGATTTAGCTGCTTGATCAGTTTTGTAATCTTTGGCTGATCAAGGAATGCCTCCCTGATTTTTTTCTCCTGCTGAAAAACCTTTGATGGAGGCCCTTGTAATAAAATAGAACCCTCCTTCATTACGACAATCCAGTCTGCATATTGGGCTACTTCATCCATGTTATGAGATACAAATAAAGTCGTTAACCCATTTTCCTGATGATATTGATAGATCAGCTTTAAAATGTTTTCTTTTCCCTGTGGATCCAGGCCGGCTGTAGGCTCATCAAGAATAAGAACCTTCGGATTCATGGCTAATATTCCTGCAATGGCCACCCTCCTCATCTGCCCCCCGCTTAAAGAAAAGGGAGACCTTGAATACATTTCTTCCTTTATTCCTACCATACTGAGTGCTTCTCTTACTCTTACCCTTATCAGTTCATCCGGAATTCCCAAATTGCGGGGACCATAAGAAACATCCTTTTCCACGGTTTCTTCAAAAAGCTGATGCTCAGGATATTGAAAAACCAATCCCACATATTTTCTTAAATTTGCCAAGCTTTTTTTCTCCTTGGGAGTAACGGTAATGTCACCCACTTGGATTCTGCCCTCCGTTGGCATGAGCAATCCATTGATATGCTGGATAAGGGTTGACTTTCCTGATCCGGTGTGTCCAATAATGGCAACAAATTGCCCAGGGGGGATATGGAGGGTAATGTGATTCAGAGCTTTTTTCTCAAATGGAGTGCCCTTTTTGTACCAATAACTTAATCCTTCGATAAATATTTCCATAGTTCCTCCACCAGTTCATCCTGAGTCAAAATTTCACGAGAAAGGGGAATCCCTTCTTCCCTTAATTGATTGGCAATCTCAATGGATAATGGCACGCGAAGGCCAATCTCTTCCAACTCTCTCCCCTTTGAAAAAATTTCCCTTGGTGTTCCTTGCATATGTAATCTCCCCTGGCTCATCACCATAATACGGTCACTTTCCATCACCTCATCCAGGAAATGGGTGATTTGAATGACGGTAATTCCTTCTTCTTTATTCAGCCTCTTGGCCGTTTCTACCACATCATTTCTTCCCTTGGGGTCCAACATACTGGTTGCTTCGTCGAGAATTAATACATCCGGTTTCATTGCTATTATGCCGGCAATGGCCACCTTTTGTTTCTGACCCCCTGAAAGATGGTGTGGCTCGGCATGTTTCAGATGATATAACCCAACTAATTGAAGGGCTTCTTCCATTCGATTCCTGATTTCATCCCTTGTTAAGCCCAGATTTTCTAAGCCAAACACGATATCATTTTCGACGGTTGTTCCCACAATTTGATTGTCGGGGTTTTGAAAGACCAATCCCGCCTGTCTTCTGATTTCCCATACATGCTTGTCAAGATGTGTTTCCTTTCCGTTCATCTTAATAGACCCTTTTGCAGGTAAGATTAAGGCATTCATTAATTTGGCCAATGTCGACTTCCCTGAGCCGTTTGCCCCAATGATAGAAATATATTCCCCCCGATTTACATCAAATGAGACGTTGTTGACTGCCCAATCTTCTTTAGATCCGGGATACTGAAAACAGACATCTTTAAACTGGACAACCGGATTCATCATAGCCCCCCTTGCTCACACCTATTTATCCTTACAGACGTTGTTCTTTATGGACGATAATCTTGGACGGAACTGAAGAATTCACTAAGGACAGCCTTCCAGTTCGCACTAAGCGAAGAGGCCAAAGAACGGGAATAGCCCTCAAAATGACTCCATCGTCGAGTTATCCAGATGTTTTTGAGGGCTCCATTCTTTAGATTTGAAGCGGACTTTAACCACTTCTTCGCCAAACTCGACTTGCAGACGTGTAAATTCTTTTGTTCCATTCTTACGATCCATCTATTTATCCTGAAAAAAGAAAAAAAGGGTAAGAATCATGGATTCCACTTTACCCTTTTTACCATAAAACTATATTAGTCTACAAGCTCGAGATATACCATCGGGGCACCGTCCCCACGGCGAGGTCCGATTTTTATAATCCGAGTATAACCACCCTGACGATCAGCATATCGTTCTGCAATTTCGCTGAACAATTTTTGGATGGCATTCTGATTTGTCCCCAGGTCTGCCACTTCCCGTCTTACAAAAGATGCCACTTGGCGACGAGCGTGTAAATCCCCACGTTTGGCAAGGGTAATCAATTTTTCCGCAATAGAACGAACCTCCTTTGCCTTTGCTTCTGTTGTTTCGATTCGTTCATAGATAAATAAATCCGTTACAAGATCGCGAAATAACGCTTTTCTTGCGGAAGTATCACGACCCAACTTTGCATATGCCATTCCGATTCCCTCCTTTTAGCCTCTATTCCTTCCGTTAATCATCTTTTCTTAAGCCAAGGCCAAGTTCTTCCAGCTTCTCCTGAACTTCTTCAAGAGATTTGCGTCCCAAATTACGCACTTTCATCATATCTTCTTCTGTTTTTTGGGTTAATTCTTGTACCGTGTTTATTCCAGCACGTTTTAAACAGTTATAAGAACGGACAGATAAATCAAGTTCTTCAATGGTCATTTCAAGAACTTTTTCTTTTTTATCTTCCTCTTTTTCTACCATAATTTCGGCCTCTTGCGCTTCATCCGTAAGACCTACAAACAACATCAGATGCTCAGTTAATATTTTGGCACCTAAACTGATCGCTTCTTCTGGACGAATCGTTCCATTGGTCCAAACCTCAAGGGTTAACTTATCATAGTTTGTTACTTGTCCAACCCTTGTATTTTCCACACTGTAATTGACGCGGTTGATCGGTGTATAAATAGAATCAATTGGAATGACCCCGATAGGAAGTTCGCCCTTTTTATTATCCTCAGCAGATACATAACCACGGCCGCGCTTCGCGGTCATTCGAATATGCAATCTTCCCCCTTCTGCAAGGGTAGCGATATGAAGATCGGGATTTAGAATTTCCACATCGCTATCGGCTCGAATGTCGCCTGCTTTTACCTCTCCTTCGCCTTCCGCGTCTATTTCAATTAATTTCTCTTCATCCGAATGGATTTTAATCGCAAGCTTTTTGATATTTAGAATTATCTCCGTTGTATCTTCAACAACGCCTTCAACGGTTGAAAACTCGTGAAGTACTCCATCAATTTGTACCGAGGTGACAGCTGCACCCGGTAGTGAAGAAAGGAGAATTCTGCGTAATGAATTTCCGAGGGTTGTTCCGTATCCCCTTTCCAATGGTTCAACGACAAACTTTCCGTAGGTAGCATCATCGCTGATCTCTACGATTTCTATTCTAGGCTTTTCAATTTCGATCATTAAACAAACCCTCCTTCAAAAACGTCAAATCCCGTCCTATCACTTCTGGTGATAAGCACACAGAGCGATTAGCTTACCAACTTAGTATTCCTCAATACAAGATGTTTTATACCAATCGACCCTATTTTAAACGCGACGACGTTTTGGCGGACGGCAACCATTGTGAGGAATAGGGGTAACGTCTTTAATCATATTTACTTCTAAACCAGCAGCCTGTAAAGAACGAATGGCAGCTTCGCGACCTGCACCAGGCCCTTTAACCATTACTTCTACGTTCTTTAAGCCGTGTTCCATCGCCTTCTTAGCAGCCTCCTCAGCAGCCATTTGAGCAGCAAAGGGAGTGCTTTTACGCGAACCTTTAAAACCTAATCCTCCTGCACTTGCCCAGGAAATGGCATTGCCATGGGTGTCGGTGATGGTGACGATCGTATTATTGAAAGTAGATTTAATATGAGCGATACCGGATTCAATATTTTTACGATCACGACGTCTTGTCCGTGTCGTAGCTTTTCCTTTAGCCATTCACTGATTCCCTCCTTTACTTCTTCTTATTAGCCACAGTACGACGGGGCCCTTTTCTGGTACGAGCGTTTGTCTTTGATCTTTGACCTCGAACCGGCAGTCCGCGGCGATGACGGATTCCTCTATAAGAGCCAATTTCGATTAAACGCTTAATATTAAGGGATACCTCTCGGCGAAGGTCTCCTTCTACCTTTATATTTTTATCGATATATTCACGAAGTTTCGCAACTTCATCTTCAGTTAAATCCCTAACCCTTGTATCCGGATTTACTCCGCTAGCCTCAAGGATTTTATTTGCGGTTGGGCGACCTATTCCAAATATATAGGTTAAAGCAATCTCAACCCTCTTATCGCGGGGTAAGTCGACACCTGCAATACGTGCCATCTATTTCACCTCCTAAATTATCCCTGTTTTTGCTTGTGTTTCGGATTTTCACAGATTACCATTACGGTGCCTTTACGACGAATGACTTTGCATTTTTCGCAAATCGGTTTCACTGATGGTCTCACCTTCATGTTAAGAACCTCCTTCATGCATGATGCCGATCTCAATCTATTTAAAAACTCCAGTTTGCTATCGAAAGAGACATTATTTGAATCGATAGGTAATTCGGCCGCGAGTTAAGTCATAGGGAGACAACTCTACCGTCACTTTATCTCCAGGTAGGATACGGATAAAATGCATGCGTATCTTTCCAGATACGTGTGCTAGTACTTTATGACCATTTTCCAGCTCAACCCGAAACATGGCGTTGGGTAGAGGTTCTATCACCGTACCTTCTACTTCAATCACATCGTCTTTGGCCATGACTACTCTCCTTTCTCCTGTACTTCAGAATGAGCAGCGTTATATTTTTTCAGGGCATAACGAAGTTTTCCATTGGTTACTCGTCCCGTTTCCATAAGGCTATTTATCACTTCTGGTGATTCTTCATTTAAAAAATGAAGATGAAGAATATTCTTCTTCTTTGCCTTATCAAATTTTCGCTTATCACCATCAGCTATCCATACGAATCGGGGATTTTCAACCTTTACGATAACAGCATATCTGCCACTATCACGGCCCTTTTTCACCCGGACAATTTGTCCCGGTTTAGGCATCCCTTCAGAATCAACCAAAATTAATCACCCTACCTTAGGCTGTTGTTAATATTTCATAGCCAGATTCTGTGATGACAATGGTATGTTCAAAATGGGCACACATGGAGTGGTCCTGAGTCACCACTGTCCAATGATCATCGAGGGTTTTTACATATCTTTCCCCTGCATTCACCATGGGCTCTATGGCCAAAACCATACCTGGCTTTAACCGTGGACCACGGCCAGGGGGGCCAAAGTTGGGGATTTGCGGATCTTCATGTAAATTTTTCCCAATCCCATGACCAACATATTCCCGCACGATGGAAAACCCATGTTGTTCTACATAACGCTGTATTGCATGGGAAATATCCGATAATCGAGCATTTGGTTTCGCTTCATTTAACCCAATAAACAAGGAATCCTTGGTCACTTGAAGCAATTTCTGATTCTCCTCGGATATGGAGCCAACAGCATAGGTCCATGCTGAATCTCCATGATATCCTTCCACTTCTGCTCCAATATCAATACTGATGATATCTCCATCCTTTAGCTTGCGTTCACCTGGTATTCCATGAACCAATTCATCATTCACTGAAGTACAAACACTTCCAGGAAAGCCTCCATAACCTTTGAAAGACGGTATTGCTCCATGTTTTCGAATAAACTCCTCGGCCAAATGATCCAATTCCTTCGTGGTAATGCCTGGTCTAATTGCACTCTTCAATAATTGATGTGTTAGAGCAACAATCCTGCCTGCTTCACGCATGATGGCGATTTCCGCCTGAGTCTTGTATATGATCATTGAGACAGACCTCTCAGTACTTCAGCAATGTCATCAAACACCTTGTCTATATCCTGCTCCCCATTGATATTTTGTAATAATCCTTTGTCACTATAATATTGGAGCAGTGGTTTGGATTGATTAATATTTACATCCAATCGGGTGGCTACTGTTTCTTCGTTATCATCATCCCTCTGGTACAATTCCCCACCGCACTTGTCACATTTCCCTTCCATTTTTGGTGGGTTGTATATGACATGATAAGTGGCACCGCATTCCCTGCAAATTCGACGGCCAGTCAAGCGGGCCAGCAGCGCATCCCTGTTCACATCGATATTTATGACTGCATCAATGGAACGATTTAATTCCTGAAGTGTCCGATCCAATGCTTCTGCCTGAGGTACAGTGCGTGGAAAGCCATCAAGAAGAAATCCCCGTTCACAATCATCTTTACCTAATCTTTCCTTAACAATACCAATCACTACTTCATCCGGAACCAAATGACCCTTATCCATATAGGACTTGGCCTCCAATCCAAGTGGAGTCCCTTCTTTCACTGCACTGCGGAACATGTCTCCTGTTGAGATGTGTGGAATCTGAAATTCGTCAACAATACGTTCAGCCTGAGTTCCTTTTCCTGCCCCAGGAAGACCCATTAACACGATATTCATCTTATCCCTCCACTTTCGTCATCTCAAAGGCGTAAATCCGATGCTGACACCTGAGTTAGTTCTCTCCCGGATTATTACTTGATAAAGCCTTTGTAATGGCGTTTTATTAATTGGCTTTCAATTTGTTTCATGGTTTCAAGGGCTACCCCAATCACAATGAGCAAGGATGTACCGCCGATGCGAACCGATGCTGGCAAACCGGCAAGGGTAGTAAAGAATACTGGTAATATGGATACAGCCGCCAGGAACAGCGCACCCGCTAATGTAATCCGGTTTAAGATTCGGGTAATAAAAATGGCTGTTGTTTTTCCTGGACGAATTCCTGGTATATATCCGCCATTTTTTTTCATGTTATCGGCCATTTGCATCGGATTAATCTGAACAAAGGTGTAGAAATAAGTAAATCCGATAATCAAGATGACATAAAGGAACATCCCTAGCGGAGATCGATAATCAAAGTTTTGGATAATCCAATCGGCTACTGGAGACCCTGCCCAAAAGTTGGCGATGGTTGGCGGAAATACGACGATGGAAAGGGCAAAAATCACTGGGATTACTCCTGCAGCGTTAACTTTCAATGGAATATGAGTGGATTGTCCGCCATACATCTTCCTTCCCACGACACGCTTTGCATAATTCACAGGGATTTTACGAATTCCCTGCTGAATGAAGATCACTCCAACGACGATGGCTACCACGACAAGTGCAATCACCAGGAATTTAACAATGTTTAGAAAAAGCTGATCCGCCTGATAAAATTCAGATGCATAAATGGCTCGGATACCATTGGGGATTCCAGCCACAATACCGGCAAAGATGATGATGGAAATTCCATTTCCAATGCCCTTTTCTGTGATCTGCTCTCCTAACCACATTAAAAAGGCCGTTCCCGCAGTTAAGGTAATGGCGATGATCAAGTAGGTAAAGAAACTGGCATTCTGAACCAATCCCGGGTACAAATTATTAAAGCCTACAGATAATCCAACGGCTTGGATAAATCCAAGCACTACAGTACCATAGCGGGTAAATTGAGCCAGTTTACGACGCCCTTCTTCCCCTTCCCTTGCCCATTGGGCAAATTTGGGAACCACATCCATGGCTAACAATTGTACGATAATTGATGCGGTAATGTAGGGCATGATTCCCATGGCAAAAACAGAAAAATTGGCTAAGGCCCCACCTGAGAACGTATTTAGAAACCCGAATATATTATTGGCTTCTCCCAACTGCTTCAATGCTGTTACGTCAATGTTGGGAACAGGTACGAAGCTGCCAATTCGAAAAACAACCAACATCAACAGCGTGAAGATAATTCTTCGACGCAAGTCGGCAACCTTAAAAATGTTGGAGATTGTTGTAAACATTAGACCACCTCAGTTTTTCCGCCTGCAGCCTCGATTTTCTCGACAGCAGCCTGAGAGAATTTGTTGGCCTTTACGGTCAATTTCACATTTAATTCTCCATTTCCGAGGATCTTTACTCCATCTTTGATGTTTTTAATGATTCCAGATTCAATAAGAAGCTCTGGAGTAACTTCTGTATTTTCCGCAAAGCGATTTAATGTATCAAGGTTAATAATCGCATACTCTTTACGGTTAAAGTTCGTAAATCCTCGCTTTGGCAAGCGACGATATAATGGATTTTGTCCACCTTCAAAGCCAGGGCGAACTCCTCCACCAGAGCGGGCATTTTGTCCTTTATGACCTCTTCCAGCGGTTTTTCCATTCCCGCTGCCGATTCCCCTTCCGACTCTTTTGCGCTCTTTGCGGGAACCTGTAGCCGGTTTAAGTTCATGAAGTTTCATGTTCGCACCTCCTCTTATATCAAATCATTAGTCGTTAACTTCTTCAACCTCTACCAAATGACTCACTTTGTTCACCATACCGCGGATGGAAGGATTATCTTCATGAACCACAGTTTGATGCAATTTGGTTAATCCCAATGTACGAACGGTGACTCGTTGGTCCTCCTTGCGACCAATCACACTCCGCTTGAGGGTAATTTTAAGTTTTGCCATCTTCAAATCCCTCCTTATCCTAACAGCTCATCAACCGTTTTTCCTCTAAGTTTGGCAACTTCTTCAGTGGTTTTTAAACGGCTCAGCCCTTCTAAAGTAGCTCTTACCATATTGATTGAGTTGGAAGAACCAAGAGATTTGGTCAATATATCACTTACTCCTGCCAATTCCAATACCGCACGAACAGGCCCTCCTGCAATAACTCCAGTACCTTCAGAGGCAGGCTTCAACAATACTTTACCCGCTCCAAAAAGACCTGTAACATCATGTGGAATAGTAGTTCCCACAAGGGGTACTTTAATTAAATTCTTTTTCGCATCATCAATTCCTTTGCGAATGGCGTCAGGCACTTCCGCTGCTTTTCCAATTCCAGCACCGACGTATCCGTTCTTGTCCCCAACAACCACCAATGCGCTAAAACTAAAACGACGTCCACCTTTTACTACTTTAGCTACCCTATTGATAGCAACCACTCTTTCCTCAAGATCAAGGGTATTAGGGTCGATACGCATGGAATTCCCTCCTTCTTATTAAAATTCTAACCCTTCTTCACGAGCTGCATCTGCCAGAGCTTTTACACGGCCATGGTATAAATAACCACCGCGATCAAATACCACTCTGATGATTCCCTTTTCTTTGGCACGCTTCGCAATTAATTCTCCAACTTTTACGGCAGCTTCTTGATTTCCGCCATTGGTCAACTGACCTTTTAGTTCCGGATCAATCGTTGAAGCAGACGTAATCGTTACACCGGTTGTATCATCAATTAATTGTGCATAGATGTTCTTATTTGAACGAAACACATTTAATCGAGGACGTTCAGCTGTACCAAATAAAGTTTTGCGAACCCGTAGATGTCTTTTCTTACGAACCTTATTTTTATCCATTTTCGTAATCATCCGGCTCACTCCCTTCGTCTAAAAACTACCTATTTCTTACCTGTCTTACCTTCTTTACGACGAATCCTTTCATCGGCATATTTGATCCCTTTCCCTTTATAGGGCTCAGGTTCACGGAAAGAACGTATTTTAGCAGCCATGGCTCCAACTCGTTCTTTATCGATGCCTTTTACAACCACCTTTGTGGTTTCCGGTACCTCCAGTTCAATACCTTCTTCTGGAATCACTTCAATCGGATGGGAAAAACCAACGCTTAATGTGACATTTTTCCCGGATTTGGCAGCGCGGTATCCCACTCCTACCAATTCAAGAGTCTTGGAAAATCCATTGGTTACACCTTCAATCATGTTCGCTAGAATACTTCGGGTTGTACCATGTAGGGCACGATGCAATTTATTATCGGATGGGCGCTCAACCAGCACTTCATTCCCTTCCACCTTAATAATCATATCCTTATGGAACTCGCGGGAAAGAGTGCCTTTTGGCCCCTTTACACTGACTTCTGATCCGTTAATCTTAAATTCTACTCCATTGGGGATCACAATTGGTTTCTTACCAATTCGAGACATTCCTGACACCTCCATTCACTGGTTCTTGGTGTATTACCAAACGTAACAAATCACTTCTCCACCCACTTGGGCTTGGCGGGCCTCTTTATCTGTCATAACTCCTTTGGAAGTTGACAAAATGGCTACCCCTAATCCGCCTAGGACTCTTGGAATTTCTTCTTTCTTTGCATATACCCTTAATCCAGGTTTACTGATGCGCTTCAACCCGGAAATGACGCGTTCATTGTTAGGACCATATTTCAAAAAGATGCGAATGACTCCCTGCTTCCCGTCTTCGATAAATTCTGCATCCCGAACAAAGCCCTCACGCTTTAAGATTTCGGCAATTTCTTTTTTTAATTTAGATCCAGGAATTTCCACTTTTTCATGACGAACGGTGTTCGCATTGCGAATCCTGGTAAGCATATCTGCAATAGGGTCAGTCATCACCATGTGTTATTACCTCCTTCCCTCTCGTATGGTCTACCAGCTGGCCTTTTTCACACCAGGGATTTGACCTTTGTATGCCAATTCACGGAAACAAATCCGGCAAAGTTTAAATTTACGAAGAACAGAATGTGGACGTCCACAGCGTTCGCAGCGAGTATAGGCGCGAACTTTAAACTTAGGTGTCCGCTTCTGCTTGATGATCATTGATTTCTTCGCCACGCGATTCCCTCCTTACTTTTTAGATGGGATGTTAACTTTATTTGGCAAAGGGCATTCCCAACAAGCTTAGTAGCTCACGGGCTTCCTCATCGGAATTTGCCGTAGTGACAATGACAACATCCATACCTCTTACTTTATCCACTTTATCGTAATCAACTTCAGGGAAAATTAATTGTTCCTTCAATCCTAAAGTATAGTTACCGCGGCCGTCAAAAGCCTTTGGAGACAAACCTCGAAAGTCACGAACACGGGGCAACGCAATGTTAAAGAGTTTATCTAGGAAGTGATACATCCGCTCTCCACGCAAGGTTACTTTCGTTCCAATGGGCATGCCTTCACGCAATTTAAATCCAGCGATGGATTTTTTCGCTCTGGTTACGACTGGTTTTTGTCCGGCAATTTGTTGCAACTCTTCTACTGCATTATCCAAAACCTTGGGATTGGCAACAGCATCACCAACTCCCATGTTTATCACCACTTTTTCAACGCGGGGTACCTGCATGACAGACTTGTAGTTAAACTTTTGCATCAATGCAGGAGTAACTTCATGAATAAATTTTTCTTTCATTCTTGCTGACATGTTTTAGCCCTCCCTTCATCACTGACTACTTGTCAATCACTTCGCCAGATTTCTTTGCAACCCGTACTTTTTTACCATTATCTAATACTTTATACCCAATTCTGGTTGGTTCGCCGCTTTTCGGGTCGAGAAGCATCACATTGGAAACATGGATCGGTGCTTCTTGGGTTAGTATTCCGCCTTGAGGATTGGCTTGAGACGGACGTGCATGTTTCTTCACCATGTTAACTCCTTCAACCAGAACGCGTTTTTCCTTCGGAAAAGCCTTTAAAACTCGGCCTTTTTTTCCCTTATCCTTACCGGAAATAACCATTACGGTATCACCGGACTTCACGTGTAGCTTGTTTTGCTTAGACATATCGGCACCTCCTTCGTAAAACTTGCCATGCCTTTTCTTCTTCAAAGTCACTAACTAAACTAAATCACTTCAGGAGCTAGTGATACGATTTTCATAAAATCCTTTTCTCGAAGCTCACGGGCAACCGGTCCAAAAATACGCGTTCCCCTTGGACTTTTATCTTCTTTTACGATAACAGCCGCATTTTCATCAAATTTAATATAGGACCCGTCATCTCTGCGACTGCCGCGTACTGATCTAACGACTACAGCTTTCACGACATCCCCTTTTTTGACAACGCCCCCTGGTGTAGCTTGTTTGACAGAACAAACAATGATATCACCGATATTTGCATATTTGCGGCCGGAACCTCCTAACACCTTAATGCACATCAGTTCTCTCGCGCCGGTGTTATCAGCCACCTTTAAACGAGTTTGTGGTTGAATCATGTGATTTCACTCCCTTCGAACTGCAATGTTCCGTCATTAAATAATGACAGCTTTCTCAACAATTTCAACTAATCGCCAACGCTTATCCTTGGACAGCGGACGAGTTTCCATGATTTTTACAATATCCCCTGCTTTAGCTTGATTGTTTTCATCATGGGCCTTATATTTCTTCGTATATTTCACTCGCTTACTGTATAAGGGATGCTTTTTATAGGTTTCTACGCTCACGACAATGGTTTTGTCCATTTTATCACTTACAACTTTTCCAATAACAACTTTACGGTTGTTGCGTTCAGTCATCCTTTAAAACCTCCTCTCTTAACGGATTCCTAATTCACGCTCACGAATCACAGTTTTAGCACGGGCAATCGCTTTGCGAATTTCGCGAATGCGGGAAGGATTATCCAGCTGCCCGGTAGCTAGCTGAAATCGGAGGTTGAAAAGTTCCTCTTTTAATCCATTGATTTTTTGCTCTATTTCTACAGTGGTTAAGTTACGAAATTCACTAGCTTTCATTTGCGTCACCACCCAGTTCTTCCCGTTTTACAAACTTGGTTTTGATCGGCAACTTGTGGGAGGCCAGACGCATTGCTTCGCGAGCAACTTCTTCAGGAACACCTGCAAGTTCAAACATAATTTTTCCTGGCTTTACCACAGCTACCCATTTTTCCGGAGAACCTTTACCAGAACCCATCCGTACTTCCAATGGCTTTTGGGTAACAGGCTTTGAAGGGAAAATTTTAATCCATACTTTCCCTCCACGTTTTATATAACGAGTCATCGCAATACGCGCCGCTTCAATTTGGCGGTTAGTAATCCATGCCGGCTCTAAGGCTTGCAAGCCATATTCACCAAAAGCCACTTCAGTTCCGCCTTTAGCTTGGCCCTTCATGCGTCCGCGGTGCTCTTTACGATGTTTCACGCGTTTTGGCATTAACATGATTACTTGCCTCCTTCCTCAGCCTCATTGTTCTTCCCTTTCGTTGGGAGAACCTCTCCACGATAAATCCAAACTTTTACACCAATTTTTCCATAGGTGGTATCGGCTTCTGCAAAACCATAATCTATATCTGCCCTTAAAGTATGAAGTGGAACAGTGCCTTCACTGTACCCTTCACTGCGGGCAATTTCCGCTCCTCCCAAACGTCCGCTTACCATCGTTTTGATTCCAAGAGCTCCTGCTCTCATGGTACGCTGAATAGCTTGCTTCATGGCTCGGCGGAAGGAGATACGGTTCTCCAATTGCTTGGCGATACCGTCAGCAACCAGAAAAGCATTTAATTCCGGGTTTTTGATCTCGTTAATATTAATGTGAACCTTTTTACCTGTCATATCAGACAGTTTTTTACGAAGAGCTTCTACTTCAGATCCGCCTTTACCAATAACCATTCCAGGCTTTGCGGTGTAAATGGTAATGTTCAAACGATTGGCGGCACGCTCTATCTCAATGGTGGAAACACCGGCATCTTTAAGTCGTTCGTTGATAAATTCGCGAATTTTTAAATCTTCATGGAGCAAGTTGGCATAATCTTTTTCCGCATACCATTTAGATTCCCAGTCGCGAATGATTCCTACTCTAAGACCAACTGGGCTTACCTTTTGACCCACTCATTATCCCTCCTTTTTTTCACTTACAACCACAGTAATGTGACTGGTACGCTTGTTTATCCGACTGGCGCGACCCATAGCTCGAGGCCGAAACCTCTTTAATGTGGGGCCTTGGTCAACATATATTTCACTGATAACTAGATTATTTGGATCCATTTCAAGGTTATTTTCTGCATTAGCAATGGCAGAGTTTAACACTTTTTCTACAACGGGAGATGCTGCCTTTGGCGTATGGCGAAGAATAGCAATGGCTTCTCCCACCTGCTTTCCCCGAATCAAGTCTACCACCAAGCGGACTTTACGGGGGGCAATCCGAACATATCTTGCAATGGCCTTAGCTTGCATACCTGTACCTCCTCTCTATGTTAGAGATCTCAGTTATTTTTTCGTCTTCTTATCATCACCGGCATGGCCTTTAAAAGTTCTGGTAGGTGCGAATTCTCCCAACTTGTGTCCTACCATATCCTCTGTAATATACACAGGTACATGTTTCCGACCATCATATACGGCAATGGTATGTCCTATAAATTCTGGGAAAATCGTGGAACGACGAGACCAGGTTTTGACGACTCTCTTTTCCCCTTTTTCGTTCATTTCCACTACTTTTTTAATTAAGTGATCATCTGCAAAGGGTCCTTTTTTTAGGCTGCGTCCCATGTAAGAACCTCCCTTCGTATTAAACGTTCTTTATTTTTTTCTTGATTGTGAACCTTACTTTTTCCGTCTGCGAATAATATATTTGTCAGAATGCTTATTCTTCTTCCGGGTTTTGTAACCAAGGGTTGGTTTACCCCATGGAGTAACTGGTGATTTTCTTCCGATAGGCGCACGTCCTTCTCCACCACCGTGCGGATGGTCATTGGGGTTCATAACAGATCCGCGAACCACAGGACGATTACCCAACCAACGGGAGCGTCCGGCTTTTCCGATAGTAATGAGCTCATGATCCAGATTTCCAACCTGACCGATGGTCGCCCGGCATTCTTTGCGAATCATCCTTGTTTCACCAGATTTTAGGCGAATAATAACATAATCGCCTTCTTTACCCAAAATTTGTGCTTCAGCTCCGGCAGCCCTTACCAATTGTGCACCTTTTCCTGGCTTTAATTCGATGTTATGGACCACTGTACCAACCGGTATGTTTTGCAATGGCAGTGCATTACCAATCTTGATGTCAGCATCCGGTCCAGACATGATCTGGTCTCCCACTCGTAATCCATTGGGATGAATAATATATCTCTTTTCACCATCAGCATAATGAATGAGCGAGATATTGGCAGAGCGGTTTGGATCATATTCGATTGTGGCAACGCGTCCTGGTATTCCATCTTTGTTTCGCTTAAAGTCAATGATACGATATTTGCGCTTATGTCCTCCACCTTGGTGACGAACAGTGATGCGTCCCTGATTGTTCCGTCCAGCATTCTTAGTCAAAGGAGCAAGCAAAGATTTCTCAGGTTTGTCTGTGGTAATTTCCTCGAATGTGGACACAGTCATTTGACGACGACCTGGGGACGTTGGTTTATATTTTTTAATACCCATTACATTTTCCCTCCTTTACCGTGTCTCTTAAACACCTTCAAAGAACTCAAGAGGTTTGCTATCTTCGGTCAGCGTAACAATCGCTTTTTTCCATTTCCGGTAATGAGTATATCCGGAATATCGGCCATAGCGCTTTGGCTTTCCTGGCATATTCATGGTGCGAACCTCTTCCACTTTCACGTTAAAAATTTGTTCAATCGCTTGCTTAATCTCGATTTTGTTAGAACGATGGTCTACTTCAAATACATATTTGTTGTCACCCATCAGGTCTGTCGTACGCTCAGTGACAATAGGGCGCTTGATAATATCGCGAGGATTTTTCATTACCCAAGCACCTCCTCTACCTTTGCTACCGCATCTTTGGAAATGATTAGTTTATCATGGGTTAATACATCAAGTACATTGATTCCGTTAGCAGTAATGTATTTTACACCTGGAATATTCCTGGCTGATAATGCAACATTTTCGTTGTATTCTCCACCCACGATCAATGCCTTTCGTTCCACTTTCAGATTGTTTAATGCACTTGCCATATCCTTAGTTTTTGGCTGGCTAAGCACCAATTCATCCAGTACTAATAACTCTTCCGCTTTCACTTTAGCGGATAATGCAGATTTCATCGCCAAACGGCGCATTTTTTTAGGCAATTTATATGCATAACTGCGGGGAGTAGGCCCAAAAACTGTACCTCCACCTACCCATTGAGGAGCACGAATACTACCTTGTCTTGCACGTCCGGTCCCTTTTTGACGCCATGGCTTGCGACCACCGCCACGAACCAATGCACGGTTTTTGGTAGCATGGGTTCCACGGCGCATAGAAGCTCTTTGTGCAACCACCGCTTCATGAAGGACCGTTTCGTTGGGAGTTATACCGAAGATTGCATCATTAAGTTCAATTTCACCCACCTGTGCTCCACTCATGTTATATACAGCTACTTTTGGCATATCAAGCCCTCCTTTCTCTATCGTTTCCTATTTACCAGATTTCACGGTAGATTTTATGGTTACGTAGGAATTGCGAGGCCCTGGAATAGCTCCTTTAACCAACAGCAAATTACGTTCCTTATCCACCTTGACAATTTCAAGATTTTGCACGGTAACTTTTTCGCCTCCCATGCGTCCGGGAAGGGTTTGTCCTTTGAACACACGGTTTGGAGCAATAGAGCCAAGAGATCCTGGTCCACGGTGGTAACGGGAACCATGGGACATAGGCCCGCGTGCTTGATTGTGGCGTTTAATAGCACCAGCAAATCCTTTTCCCTTTGATTTACCAGTTACATCCACGAATTCTCCTTCGGCAAAAATTCCTACGTTCACTTCTTGACCAACTTCGTAATCCGCAAGGTTAACCCCGCGAATTTCTCTTACGTAGCGCTTAGGTGTTGTTCCAGCTTTTTTCGCATGGCCCATCTCCGGTTTATTGGATCGAGACTCTTTCTTTTCATCAAAGCCCAATTGAACCGCTTCATATCCATCAATGCCGTTTTCCTTCTTCTGAAGTACAACACAAGGGCCAGCCTGTATTACTGTAACAGGAACAACTGAACCGTTATCGGCAAATACTTGAGTCATCCCCAGTTTTTTCCCTAAGATTCCTTTGGTCATTGTTGCCACCTCCTAGAATAAAAATAATATGACTTACTTATAATTTAATTTCAATATCCACGCCAGATGGTAAATCTAATCGCATCAAAGCATCCACGGTTTGTGGCGTAGGATTCACAATGTCAATGAGACGCTTGTGTGTTCTCATCTCAAATTGCTCCCTGGAATCCTTATACTTGTGGACCGCACGTAAAATGGTGTACACCGTCTTTTCTGTAGGTAACGGTATCGGACCAGATACACTTGCACCGGAACGCTTTGCGGTATCCACAATCTTTTCAGCAGATTGATCAAGGATTTGATGATCATATGCTTTTAAACGAATCCTGATTTTTTGTTTTGCCATGATATTCCCTCCTTTTTCGCTCATTTTTAAAAATGAACATTCTCCGCGGAAATTTCCCTCACCCCAGCCATGGCAAAGGGGCCGGGCGTGTCGGCAACCTTCCACATCATCGCAGTCCACGACAACATTCAATATTATATAAAAACCAAGAATAACTTGCAAGTTTTTTTTGAACTCAACCGCCATAGGCATGGTTGCAAATAAGGACATAAGATAAAAAAGAAAACTCGCTAATTGGAAAGACCCTACCGATGAAGACAAAGGCGTAGTTGACCTTATACGATAGGAAAACAGAAAAAGAATCCCATCACCCAGATGGGATTCTCTGAAAATCTTTGATTTTTCCTTTACTTTATAATGGCGGAAACGGCACCGGCACCAACGGTACGACCACCTTCACGAATCGCAAAGCGGGTACCATCTTCAATAGCGATCGGCGCAATCAATTCTACATCAATTGTGATGTTGTCACCAGGCATAACCATTTCTGTTCCTTCTGGGAGCTGGATCACACCTGTTACGTCAGTGGTACGGAAATAGAATTGTGGACGGTATCCGTTGAAGAAAGGAGTATGGCGTCCACCTTCTTCTTTGGTTAATACGTAAATTTGAGCCTTGAATTTAGTATGGGGCTTCACAGAGCCAGGCTTTGCCAAAACTTGTCCGCGCTCAATTTCTTTACGGTCTACACCGCGAAGAAGGGCTCCAATGTTGTCTCCTGCTTCAGCTTGATCAAGAAGCTTACGGAACATTTCAACACCAGTTACAGTAGTTGTTTTGATTTCTTCAGCAAGACCAACAATTTCAACGCTGTCTCCAACTTTAACCGTTCCACGCTCTACACGACCGGTAGCAACGGTACCGCGGCCTGTAATGGAGAATACGTCTTCCACAGGCATCAGGAATGGCTTATCTTTGTCACGCTCAGGAGTTGGAACGTATTCATCGACAGCCTTCATTAATTCAAGGATACTATTTGCCCATTCGCTGTTTGGATCTTCCAAAGCTTTTAGAGCGGACCCTTTAATAACAGGAATGTCGTCTCCCGGGAATTCATATTCAGATAACAGATCGCGAATTTCCATTTCTACAAGTTCAAGCAATTCTTCGTCATCAACCATATCCACTTTGTTCATGAATACGACGATGTAAGGAACTCCTACCTGACGGGAGAGAAGAATATGCTCACGAGTTTGTGGCATTGGACCATCAGCAGCAGACACTACAAGAATGGCTCCGTCCATTTGGGCTGCTCCAGTAATCATGTTTTTAACGTAGTCAGCATGCCCCGGGCAGTCAACGTGCGCATAGTGACGGTTTTCAGTTTCGTACTCCACGTGAGCAGTGGAAATGGTAATTCCGCGCTCGCGCTCTTCTGGAGCCTTGTCGATTTGATCATAAGCGGTTGCAGTGGCACCACCAGTTTTAGCCAATACAGTGGTGATTGCAGCAGTCAATGTAGTCTTACCATGGTCAACGTGACCAATGGTTCCAATGTTAACGTGCGGCTTAGTCCGCTCAAATTTAGCTTTTGCCATGAGAACATTTCCTCCTTAATACATAATTTATTGATTGATGTAAATAAACTTGTTTCCAAAGACATTTTAACCCTTTCCATTTGAATTAGAAAGTGGCAATTTCGATAGAATTCTTTTAGCCTTTATTCCTGTTTATAATCTCTTCTGCAATATTTCTCGGCACTTCTTCATAATGATCAAAATGCATAGAGTATGTTCCACGTCCTTGGGTTTTTGAGCGCAAGGATG
The DNA here is from genome assembly GCF_021608135.1 of Microaerobacter geothermalis. NCBI lineage: Bacteria > Bacillati > Bacillota > Bacilli > Caryophanales > Bacillaceae > Microaerobacter > Microaerobacter geothermalis. The sequence continues at coordinate 15,247 of NZ_JAKIHL010000037.1, read as the reverse complement.
TTGCATATCCAAACATTTCAGCTAAAGGAACCATCGCTTTGATGATTTGAGCACCAGCCCTCGTATCCATACCTTCTACGCGGCCGCGGCGGGAGTTAATATCTCCCATAATGTCTCCCATGTACTCCTCTGGAACAACCACTTCCACCTTCATGATTGGCTCAAGCAGGACTGGGTTACATTTATTCTTAGCAGCTTTAAGAGCCAAAGAACCGGCAATTTTAAAGGCCATCTCGGAAGAATCCACGTCGTGGTAACTTCCGTCTACGATGGTTGCCTTAATATCAATCACTGGATATCCGGCTAACACCCCATTTTGCATCGATTCCTCGATACCGGCCTGTACTGCAGGGATATATTCTTTTGGAACAACCCCACCGACAATTTTGTTTACAAACTCGAAACCAGATCCTTCTGGCAGTGGCTCGAATTCGATCCAAACATGACCATATTGACCACGCCCACCAGACTGTCGAACGAATTTTCCTTCTACCTTTGCAGGTGAACGGAAGGTTTCTTTGTATGCAACCTGAGGTTTACCTACATTGGCTTCAACCTTAAATTCGCGTTGAAGTCGGTCGACGATAATCTCTAAGTGCAGCTCTCCCATTCCAGCAATGATGGTTTGCCCGGTTTCCTCTTCTGTGTATGTGCGGAAGGTCGGGTCTTCTTCTGCCAATTTGGCAAGTGCCATACCCATTTTGTCTTGATCAGCTTTTGTTTTCGGTTCAATAGCGACAGAGATAACGGGTTCCGGAAATTCCATGGATTCCAAAATTACAGGATGCTTTTCATCGCATAGGGTGTCTCCTGTGGTTGTATCCTTTAATCCAACGGCAGCGGCGATATCTCCTGCGTAAACGATGCTGATTTCTTGCCTGTGGTTGGCATGCATCTGCAAAATACGACCAATCCGTTCACGTTTATTCTTCGTTGAGTTCAATACATACGATCCGGAACTTAAGGTACCGGAATATACGCGGAAGAAAGTTAATTTACCCACATAGGGGTCAGACATGATTTTGAATGCCAATGCGGCAAATGGTTCATTGTCATCAGATTTTCTGACAGTCTCATCATTACTGTCAGGAAGCACTCCCTTAATAGGAGGAACGTCCAATGGTGATGGCAAATAGTCGACTACAGCATCCATCATTAATTGGACACCCTTGTTCTTATAGGAAGAACCACATAGGACAGGGGTAATTTGAACATTACATGTTCCCTTGCGAAGAGTTGTCTTCATCTCTTCAACGGTTAATTCCTCCCCTTCAAGATACTTCATCATCAGTTCTTCATCCAGTTCGGCCACAGCCTCAACCAGCTTGGTTCTCCATTCATCAGCCAATTCCTTCATATGATCAGGAATTTCTCTCGCTTCAGAACGGGTACCTAAATCATCTAGATAAAAATAAGCCTTCATTTCTACAAGGTCAATGATTCCTTCAAATGTATCTTCTGCGCCGATAGGCAGCTGAATAGGAACAGCATTGGCGTGCAGGCGATCTCTCATCTGCTGAACAGCCGAAAAGAAGTCCGCCCCCAAAATGTCCATTTTGTTGACATAAGCGATTCGGGGAACACGATATTTATCAGCTTGACGCCACACGGTTTCAGATTGTGGTTCTACTCCACCTTTAGCGCAAAAAACGCCTACAGCTCCATCTAATACGCGAAGGGAGCGTTCTACTTCAACCGTAAAGTCTACGTGTCCAGGTGTGTCGATAATGTTAATGCGATGCCCTTTCCACTGGGCAGTAGTAGCAGCAGAGGTAATGGTGATTCCCCGTTCCTGTTCCTGCTCCATCCAGTCCATGGTGGCAGCACCGTCATGAACCTCACCAATTTTATGAACACGGCCGGTATAAAAGAGAATACGCTCAGTTGTTGTTGTTTTACCGGCATCAATGTGTGCCATGATACCAATATTACGCGTATTTTGTAAGGAGAATTCTCTTGCCATTTTGCTTTCTCCTTTCTTGTTCGAATTTTACCAGCGATAATGGGCAAAAGCTTTGTTCGCTTCAGCCATCTTATGGGTATCTTCACGCTTTTTCACAGAAGCTCCTGTATTGTTCGCTGCATCTAAAATTTCAGCAGCCAAACGCTCTTGCATCGTCTTCTCATTTCTATTCCGGGAATACTGAACTAGCCAGCGCAACCCTAATGTAGTGCGTCTTTCAGGCTTTACTTCAACAGGTACCTGATAGTTGGCTCCACCTACACGCCGTGCCTTTACTTCTAGTACTGGCATGATGTTTTTTAGTGCCTGTTCAAAGACTTCCATTGGGTCGCGACCCGTACGTTCACGGATAATATCAAAGGCGTCATATAAGATAGATTGGGCTACTCCTCTTTTTCCATCAATCATAATCCGATTGATCAAGCGAGTCACCAATTTACTGTTGTAGATTGGATCGGGCAACACATCCCTGCGAGAAACTGGACCCTTACGTGGCATTACGTTTCCCTCCTTTACGATAGTCTTTCATCTATGTGAATCTTTTATGATTTCTTTGCCTTAGGGCGCTTTGTACCATATTTAGAACGTCCCTGCAAACGATTTTGCACACCCGCTGTATCTAGCGCTCCACGCACGATATGGTAACGAACACCAGGCAGATCCTTCACGCGGCCCCCACGCACCAGAACAACACTGTGTTCTTGCAAGTTATGTCCGATTCCTGGAATATAGGCTGTCACCTCGATCCCGTTAGTTAAACGAACACGGGCATACTTACGCAAAGCAGAGTTTGGCTTTTTAGGTGTCATGGTACCTACACGAGTACACACTCCACGCTTTTGTGGAGAACTTAAATCAGTTTGCTCTTTCCGAAAGCTATTATACCCTTTTTGCAAAGCGGGTGATTTGGATTTTTCAATCTTTGCCTTACGTCCTTTTCGAACGAGTTGGTTCATTGTTGGCATATCTGGCACCTCCTTCCCCAAATTTATGTCCACAGATCCAGGTGGTTCATTATTTGGCAAATGAAAAGTTTTTGCCATCACAAGATCGACCGCGCATACCCTGCGATATGCACGGTCCCTTGTATATCAGCAAAAACAAAGCTAACGTTCTTTTCTAATGGCCACCATCGCCGCACCTACATCTATACCGCAGGCTCTCCCCAGTTTTTTCATCGAATCGACATAGCTAAGGGGGACTCCTTTTTCTTGGCACAGTTTTATTGCTCCGGACACAACTCGTTTATCTGCATCACGGGCAATGATCACTTCTGCAACTGAATCTGATTCAATAGCTTTCAGTGTTTGCTTCGTGCCAATGATGGTATTGCTAGCCTGTTTCACTTTTTCATAAGACATTATCATATCCTCCAAAGAGACAGGTTTTTCGGCACACTACAGAATAGTATCATGATGGATAGCCAATGTCAATATTTATTTGACAGTGACCGTTTCCTTCACATTTTCTTCTATCTCTTGATCTTCGGGTTTTCCTTCCGTCTTCATCAAGATATTGCGATATCTTGACATTCCTGTGCCAGCAGGAATCAGCTTTCCGATGATCACATTTTCCTTCAATCCAAGGAGCTGGTCCCGTTTTCCTTTGATTGCCGCATCAGTAAGTACCCGTGTTGTCTCTTGGAAAGAGGCGGCAGACAAGAAAGAGTCTGTTTCAAGGGATGCCTTGGTAATACCCAATAATACCGGAATTCCTTCCGCGGGCTGTAATCCATTGAAAAACGCATCGCGATTTGCATCCTCAAAGTCATGGATATCCACAAATGTTCCGGGAAGCAAATGAGTTTCACCAGCGTTGGTTACACGTATCTTTCTTAACATTTGTCTGATCATAACCTCAATGTGCTTATCGTTAATTTCTACCCCTTGCATCCGGTATACCTTTTGAACTTCTTGAAGGATGTAGTTTTGAACTCCTTGAATCCCTTTCACTTTCAGGATCTCTTTTGGATCAACGGAGCCTTCCGTTAATTCATCCCCTGCTTTTACCTGCTGCCCGACGGATACTTTAATTCGGGATCCATAAGGGATCGAATACACCTTGTTTTCTACACTTCCCCTGATCTCTATCTCCCGGCGATCCTTTCCCTCTCTGATATCAATGATCTCTCCATCAATCTCGGTAATGGTGGCCTGCCCTTTTGGGTTACGAGCTTCAAATAGCTCTTGAACCCTTGGCAAACCTTGGGTGATATCATCGCCAGCTACTCCTCCGGTATGGAAGGTTCTCATGGTTAATTGTGTGCCGGGTTCTCCGATGGATTGGGCAGCAATAATTCCGACGGACTCGCCGATCTCAACCACGTTACCCGTTGCCAAATTTCGTCCATAACACATCTTGCAAACACCATGGCGTGTACGGCAGGTAAATACGGAGCGAATCTTTACTTCCGAAATGCCCGCTTCAAGGATTGCCTGGGCAACATCCTCATCAATAAGTTGATTTCGCTGAACAATTAGATCTCCCGTTACCGGATGCTTAACATTTTGTCCGGCATAACGGCCAACAATCCGATCATAAAGATTTTCAATGGCTTCTTTCCCGTCTGAGATCGCTTTTACCACAAAGCCCTTCGTTTCTAAATTGTTATCTTCACAATCATTTTCGCGTACTATAACATCCTGGGCTACGTCTACCAGTCTTCTGGTTAAATATCCTGAGTCGGCGGTTCTTAACGCGGTATCCGCCAATCCTTTTCTGGCTCCGTGGGTTGAGATAAAATATTCCAATACAGCAAGTCCTTCCCTGAAGTTAGACTTGATCGGCAGCTCAATAATACGGCCTGATGGATTGGCCATCAATCCCCTCATTCCGGCCAGCTGGGTAATCTGAGAAACGTTACCCCGAGCCCCGGAATTAGCCATCATATAAATAGGATTAAATTTATCCAGAGAATTCATTAAGACATTGGTTAAGTCATCCTTCGCTTTACTCCAGATAGAGATAACCCTGTCATAACGCTCTTCATCGGTAATTAAACCGCGGCGGTATTGCTGGAGAACAGTCTGGACCCTGTTTTCGGCATCTTCCAAAATCGTTTTCTTTTCTTCCGGAACCATAATGTCTGAAACGGCAATGGTAATCCCTGCCTTTGTTGAATAGGTGAACCCAAGTTCTTTAATTTTGTCCAACATAATGGAAGTTTCAGTGGTTCCATAACGGCGGAACACCTCAGCAATGATGGTTCCCAAAAATCCTTTTTTCACCGCATCGTATGATTTGACTTGTTTAATAAACTCGGGAACATTGGTTCCTTTTTCAAAAATGAAAAATTCATCTGGAATTCCCTTAGACAAATTTTCCTTAGTTGGTACATTGATAAACGGCAGAGTCCTTGGGAATATCTCGTTGAAAATAATTTTCCCCGGTGTGGTTACAAGCAATGCCTCATATTGTTCAGGCGTGAAGGTACTTTTGTCTTTGCCAAGGGTTTTTGCCGGAACGGCAATCCTTGTGTGAAGAGAAATATGTTTATTAAGATATGCAGCGATGGCTTCATTTCCATCGCGATATACTTTCCCTTCCCCTGGGGCTCCTGGACGTTCAATGGTGAGATAATAGCTCCCAAGAACCATATCCTGGGATGGAGTAACCACTGGTTTTCCATCCTTGGGATTCAGTATGTTTTGGGCAGCCAGCATCAATATTCTGGCTTCTGCTTGCGCCTCTGCAGAAAGCGGAACGTGAACAGCCATTTGGTCTCCATCAAAGTCAGCGTTATAAGCAGTACATACCAATGGATGAAGCTTGATGGCACGCCCTTCAACCAGGATCGGTTCAAAGGCTTGAATCCCTAGCCGGTGCAAGGTTGGGGCACGGTTTAAAAGAACCGGATGTTCTCGAATTACTTCCTCGAGTACATCCCACACTTCAGGATTTACCCGTTCTACTTTTCTTTTGGCACTCTTGATGTTATGGGCAAGCCCTTTGCTGACCAATTCCTTCATCACAAAGGGTTTGAACAGCTCCAATGCCATTTCTTTCGGAAGACCGCATTGATACATTTTTAACTGCGGTCCAACTACGATAACGGAACGCCCAGAGTAATCAACCCGCTTACCCAGCAGATTTTGACGGAAACGGCCCTGTTTTCCTTTCAGCATATGACTTAGGGATTTTAAAGGCCTGTTTCCCGGTCCGGTTACGGGACGTCCTCTTCTTCCGTTATCTATAAGAGCATCTACCGCTTCCTGAAGCATTCTTTTTTCATTTTGAACAATTATATCCGGTGCTCCGAGATCCAATAATCTCTTTAACCGATTGTTTCGGTTGATGACTCGGCGATAGAGATCGTTTAGATCAGAAGTGGCAAAACGACCTCCATCCAGTTGGACCATTGGCCTTAATTCTGGAGGAATCACCGGAAGAACGTCCATGACCATCCATTCCGGTTTATTTCCCGAATTCCGAAAAGCTTCGAGCACTTCCAACCTTTTGATTGCTCTGTTTCTGCGTTGTCCTTGGGCAGATTTTAGTTCTTCCTTTAAAGATTCTACTTCCTTATCCACATCAATTTCCTGAAGGAGTTTTTTTATCGCTTCTGCTCCCATTCCAGCTTGAAAGGCATATCCGTACTTTTCACGATAGCTTCTGAATTCTTTTTCTGAGAGAAGCTGCTTCTTCTCAAGGGGCGTCCCTCCTGGATCAGTGACCACATAAGAAGCAAAGTAAATTACCTCTTCCAAAGAACGCGGCGACATATCCAAAACGAGACCCATGCGGCTAGGAATCCCTTTAAAGAACCAGATATGAGATACCGGAGCGGCCAATTCAATATGGCCCATCCGCTCTCTTCTCACCTTTGCCCTAGTGACTTCGACTCCACAGCGGTCACACACAACTCCTTTATAGCGAACTCTTTTATACTTGCCGCAGTGACATTCCCAGTCCTTTGTCGGTCCAAATATCTTCTCACAAAACAAGCCTTCTCTTTCCGGCTTTAGAGTTCTATAGTTTATCGTCTCCGGTTTTTTAACTTCACCCCTGGACCAGGAACGGATTTTTTCTGGAGACGCCAGACCGATTTGCATGAATTCGAAATTATTCACATCTAACAAGGAGCATACCTCCCTTTATTTATCCCGGATTTACCAATATCACGATTGACCAACTTCAGCGCCTTCAAGATTAAGATTCAGCTTATCCCCGGTGTTCTCATCATCTTCATCAATTTCACGCATTTCAATCTCTTCTTCATTTTCGGACAGGATTTTTACATCCATACCCAGGCTCTGCAATTCCTTAATTAATACCTTAAAGGATTCTGGGACACCAGGTTCAGGAACATTTTCACCTTTTACAATCGCTTCATAGGTTTTAACACGTCCGACAACATCATCTGATTTGACCGTAAGGATTTCTTGTAAGGTGTACGCTGCTCCATAGGCTTCTAAAGCCCAAACCTCCATCTCTCCGAAACGCTGACCACCAAACTGGGCTTTCCCACCCAAGGGCTGTTGAGTCACGAGAGAATATGGTCCAGTGGAACGGGCATGAATCTTGTCATCAACCATGTGTGCCAATTTAATCATATACATTACGCCAACGGTTACGCGATTTTCAAATGGTTCTCCAGTCCTTCCATCGTAGAGGACGGTTTTTCCGTCAGGACTTAAGCCAGCTTCTTCAAGGGTGTTAAATACTTCATTTTCCCTTGCGCCATCAAATACCGGTGTCGCCATATGGATACCCAATGTTTTTGCAGCCATTCCCAAGTGAGTTTCCAACACTTGACCGATGTTCATACGGGATGGCACTCCAAGGGGATTTAATACCACTTGAACCGGCGTTCCATCAGGCAGAAATGGCATATCTTCTTCTGGAAGAATTCGAGCAATAACCCCTTTGTTTCCATGACGTCCAGCCATTTTGTCTCCTTCGGAGATCTTCCGTTTTTGAGCGATATATACCCGAACCAATTGATTGACTCCAGGAGGCAATTCATCTCCGTTTTCTCGGGTAAATACTTTTACATCGACTACGATTCCTGAACCGCCATGGGGTACCCTCAGGGAGGTATCTCTCACTTCCCTGGCCTTTTCTCCAAAGATAGCATGAAGAAGACGTTCTTCTGCAGTAAGTTCGGTAACTCCCTTAGGTGTTACTTTTCCAACTAAAATATCGCCATCGGAAATTTCTGCCCCCACGCGGATAATTCCTCGTTCATCCAAATTTTTCAGAGCATCTTCTCCAACATTGGGAATGTCCCTGGTTATTTCTTCCGGACCCAACTTGGTATCCCTGGCTTCTGCCTCATATTCTTCAATATGGATCGATGTATAGACATCTTCTTTTACTAATTTCTCGCTTAAAAGAATAGCATCCTCGTAGTTATATCCTTCCCATGTCATAAAAGCGACAACGACATTCTGACCTAACGCCAATTCTCCCATTTCTGTAGAAGGTCCGTCAGCAATGATCTCACCGGCTTTAACAACATCACCCTTTTTAACAATAGGACGCTGATTGATACAGGTCCCTTGGTTGGAACGAATAAATTTGTGCAATTTATAACGATCCACATCTCCGGATACCAAGGTGCCATCTACTAATTTCTGTCTGCGGATTCTAATCTCCTTAGCGGTTACTCTCTCAACAACCCCATCATGTTTTGCCAGTATAACCACCCCGGAGTCCTTAGCAGCTTTATGCTCCATGCCAGTACCAACAAACGGAGCCCTTGGTACCAAAAGAGGAACCGCTTGCCGTTGCATGTTGGATCCCATCAAAGCACGGTTGGCATCATCGTTTTCCAGGAAGGGAATCAGCGCAGTTGCCACAGAAACCACTTGCTTGGGTGAAACATCCATAAAGTCAACTCTTTCCCTTGACATGGTAAGGATCTCATCTTTATAACGACAAATCACATGATCGTTAATAAAATTACCTTCTTCATCCAAAGGAGCATTTGCTTGGGCAATCACGTAATTATCTTCCTCGTCTGCCGTTAAATAAACAATTTCCTTTGTCACCTTTCCTGTATCCGGATCCACCCTCCGGTATGGTGTTTCGATAAATCCATATTCATTTATTCGGGCGAAGGTGGATAGAGAGTTAATTAACCCGATATTGGGTCCCTCAGGAGTTTCTATTGGACACATTCTTCCATAATGTGAATGATGCACGTCCCTTACTTCAAATCCAGCCCTCTCCCTTGTTAATCCGCCGGGCCCAAGGGCACTTAATCTCCTCTTATGAGTTAATTCAGCCAAAGGATTGGTTTGGTCCATAAATTGAGAGAGCTGGCTGCTTCCAAAAAATTCTTTAATGGATGCTATCACCGGTCTTATATTAATCAACGCCTGGGGAGTAATCACATTGGCATCCTGGATAGACATTCTCTCCCTGACCACACGTTCCATACGAGACAACCCGATACGGAATTGGTTTTGCAACAGCTCCCCAACCGAGCGGAGCCGGCGATTCCCCAAATGATCAATATCATCCGTACTTCCTACTCCATGCAGCAGGTTTACAAAGTAATTAATAGAAGCAATAATATCTGCAGGGGTGATATGTTTTACATTCTTATCAATCTTGCCATTGGAAATTACATGAATGATTTCGCCGTCTTTTAGAGGTGAGAAAATCTTAATGGTTTGGAGGGAAATCTTTTCGTCTTCCACAACCCCTCCCCTCGGCCTGACTTCCATATAACCAATGCGGGATTCCACATCTTCTCGATCTAAATATTGAACGATTTTATCTAACAGCCTCCTGTCAATGGTCTGGCCTGCTTCAGCAATGATTTCTCCAGTTTCAGTATCAATGATTGTTTCAGCCAGCCTTTGATTGAATAATCGGTTTTTAATATGAAGTTTCTTATTGATTTTGTACCGGCCCACGCTGGCTAAGTCATAGCGTTTCGGATCAAAGAAGCGGGATACCAAAAGACTTTTGGCATTTTCAGCAGTTGGCGGCTCTCCCGGGCGAAGTCGCTCATAGATTTCGATAAGAGCCTTTTCTGTAGAATCCGTATTATCCTTTTCCAAGGTATTTCTGATAAACTCATCTTCTCCCAAAAGGTCGATGATCTGTTGGTCATGGCCAAATCCCAAGGCACGCAAAAGAACCGTCACAGGAATTTTTCTTGTACGGTCGATTCTTACATAAATCACATCCTTGGCATCGGTTTCCAACTCCAACCATGCTCCCCGATTTGGGATAACGGTAGCGGTATAGGTTTTTTTTCCGTTTTTATCTACCTTGGGGCTAAAATAAACACTAGGAGAACGAACGAGTTGGCTTACAATCACCCTCTCGGCACCATTGATAATAAAAGTTCCAGTGTCCGTCATTAAAGGGAAGTCGCCCATAAAGACTTCTTGTTCTTTTACTTCCCCGGTTTCTTTATTAATAAGACGTACTTTCACTCTTAATGGTGCCGCATAGGTTACATCCCTCTCCTTGGATTCATCCACATCATACTTAGGTTCCCCCAAACTATAACCGATGAATTCCAGGACAAGATTGCCTGTAAAGTCCTGAATAGGCGAAATGTCTTGAAACATTTCATTTAATCCCTCTTTTAAAAACCATTCGTAGGACTTTCTTTGGATTTCAATAAGGTTTGGGATATCAAGAACTTCATTGATTCTGGCGTAAGTGCGTCGCTGGCGATGACGTCCACACTGCACAAGATGACCTGTCAACTCATTCACCCCTCATACCGAGTTTTCATAGTACAAAAAATAAAATGGGTTAAAAATAACCACATTTTTATACACAGCAATCCTATTCTTAGAGTTATTTCCAATCTTTATCCATTTCATGCAACATTTTTTCTAAAAACCCCTTGACAATATGTAATTTCTTTAAATAGCTACTCGTTCGGCATTTTAAAACATTATCATAACAATTTGCTGGTGTCAAGAATATTTTATTTTTTTGGCTCTGAAAATTGAATATCCCTTCTTCTTTTCCACTTCTTCCACTTCATCAAATCGATTCGATAAAAAAGAGAAGGCAGATGAGGCACCTTGCTTCTTCTGAATAACAACCCATAAGTAACCGTTTGGATACAAGTGATCATAGCTCCCTGAAAACATTTGATAAATGGTGTTTTTCCCGGCTCGAATAGGAGGATTGATTAGTATATGATGAAATCGTTTCCCTTCCAATTGTTCAAACTGATTGCTTAAGATGACCTCTGCGTTAAACACTTGATTCAGTTGAACGTTCCTTTTTGCCAGTTCAACGGCCCTTTCATTAATATCCGCCATCAGTACTTGGCCTGTTTTTGTTAATGTAGCCGCAACGATTCCAATGGGACCATACCCGCATCCCATATCTAAAATATCCTGGTTTTCTTCCACTAGAATGGTTTCAATTAAAAGACGAGAGCCAAAGTCAATCCTTTGCTTCGAGAATACTCCGGAGTCGGTCATAAATCGGAATGGTCTTCCCCGTAAGGTTTCCTCAATGATCCGTTCATCATGTGCAACTAATGGCTTATTGGAGTAATAGTGTTCATTCATCTCATCCCTTCTTTCTAAATAAATGCTTGTTATAGAAAAAGTACTAACCATTTGCACGAAGGCTGCTCCGAAAACTCAATAGTTTCTCTTGAAGCAGATACAAAAAACCGCCGCCAGCAGCAGAGCCACTATGCAGCGGGTGATTCGATAGGATCGTTACTTTACTTCTACTTTTGCTCCAGCTTCTTCAAGTTTTGCCTTCACTTGTTCAGCTTCATCCTTAGAAATTTTTTCTTTTACAGGAGCTGGGGTACCATCAACCAAAGCCTTAGCTTCTTTAAGACCAAGTCCAGTAATTTCGCGAACCACTTTAATCACATTGATTTTGGAAGCCCCAGCATCAGCAAGAATAACATCAAATTCAGTTTGCTCTTCAGCAGCAGCTTCAGCGGCAGCTCCGCCAACAACAGCAACAGGAGCAGCAGCGGTTACACCAAATTCTTCTTCTATAGCCTTTACCAAATCGTTTAACTCAAGCACAGTCATGCCTTTAATGGCTTCAATAATTTGTTCCTTAGTCATGAAAAAATCCTCCTTTTATTTTCAGATCTAATATAATCAAATGTCTTAAATTGATATACAAGTCTATGATTATGCACCTTGTTGTTCTTTTTGATCGGCAACCGCCTTAGTTGCAAGGGCAAAATTGCGGATGGGAGCTTGAAGAACGCTGAGAAGCATGGACAATAATCCTTCTCTGGATGGAAGGCTAGCCACTTTCTTCACTTCGTTGGAATCAATCACTTTTCCTTCGATGATACCTGCTTTAATTTCGAGGGCATTATGCTTTTTGGCAAACTCAGTTAAGATTTTGGCAGGTGCCACAACATCTTCAAAACTAAAAGCAATGGCTGTTGGACCAAGCAAATGAGGGTTTAATTCTGTCAACTCAGCCTCTGCAGCGGCACGTCTGGTTAAAGTATTTTTGTAAACCTTGAAATCCACGCCTGCTTCACGAAGTTGCTTTCGAAGCTCAGTCACTTCCGCTACATTTAGCCCGCGGTAGTCTGTAATAATCGTACTCTTACTGTCTCTTAGTTTCTGGGTAATCTCAGCAACCAGCTGAACCTTTTCCTCACGAACTGTCATTTCTACACCTCCTGTAATCCTGTTATGATCCAAATGCTAAAAGCCCCCGCAGACACACGGAGGCTCAAATAATATGCACGAACGGCATTCATATGTGAAACCTCGGAAGGATATTAAGCCTGTTTTAAGGCACCTTCTGTCTACGGTTATGCTTTTATTCACTTATAAGGAAGTCTTAATTAAAGCGAGTTAAAACCTCCATTGAACCTCAAGGGAGCCCTACAATGTCGCAATGTTTGATAGGCTAATTCTAACTCCGGGACCCATGGTTGAACTTACAGATACATTTCGAATGTAAACCCCTTTTGCAGCAGCAGGTTTTGCTTTTTTAAGGGCTTCGATCACTGTTTTTAGGTTGTCAACCAATTTATCAGTATCAAAGGACACCTTGCCAATAGGAGCATGGATATTTCCAGCCTTATCTACACGGTATTCAATCTTACCTGCTTTAATTTCCTTTACTGCCTTAGCTACATCAAAGGTAACGGTACCTGTTTTAGGGTTAGGCATAAGTCCCTTAGGTCCTAATACACGACCTAATTTACCTACTTCACCCATCATGTCAGGAGTGGCAACGACCACATCAAACTCAAACCAACCTTGGTTGATTTTATTGATGTAATCTACATCTCCTACATAGTCTGCTCCTGCAGCTTCAGCTTCCTTCGCCTTTTCTCCTTTAGCAAATACTAAAACCTTTTGGGTTTTTCCTGTCCCATGGGGGAGGACAACTGCTCCACGAACTTGTTGATCAGCTTTCTTGGGATCAACCCCCAAACGAACAGCAATTTCTACGGTTTCATCGAATTTAGCAGAAGACAATTTTTTCACTAATTCAATGGCTTCGTTCGCATCATAGGAAGCATTGCGATCTACTTGTTTTAATGCTTCCTGATACTTCTTACCTCTTTTTGGCATTCTTTTTCCTCCTTACTGTGGTATTAACGGCTATACCTCCCACGTATAGGCAATGTCTGACATTGCCTAAAGGAAGCTGGATTAATCCTCAATGACAATGCCCATGCTTCGGGCAGTACCTTCAACCATGCGCATAGCTGCTTCAACACTGGCAGCATTTAAATCCGGCATTTTTAATTCGGCAATTTCACGAACTTTATCACGTTTAACCGTCGCTACCTTTGTCTTATTCGGCTGACCTGACCCAGATTCAATACCAGCGGCTTTTTTCAGCAAAACAGCTGCTGGAGGAGTCTTTGTGATGAAAGTAAAGGAGCGATCTTCAAATACGGTAATTTCAACCGGGATGATTAAACCTGCCTGTTCTTGTGTTCTTGCATTAAATTCTTTACAAAATGCCATAATATTTACACCAGCTTGACCCAAGGCAGGACCTACAGGAGGAGCTGGATTCGCTTTGCCAGCGGGAATTTGCAATTTCACAATCTTAATCACTTTCTTTGCCATGCGACACACCTCCTTATCCGAAATGTGGTATTCGGGAAAAACCCTCCCACTTGGAAACTTCCTATATCTTCTCCACTTGAGCAAAATCTAGCTCAACTGGTGTTTCCCTACCAAACATGTTAACTAAAACTTTCAGTTTTTGCTTGTCATTTTGAATTTCTTCTACAGTACCTACAAAACTGGCGAATGGTCCATCTTTTACTTTTACCTGTTCACGAACCTTAAACTCCACTTTTGGCCTTAATTCTTCCATACCCATTTGTTTTAGGATTGAGGCTACTTCTTCTGGCAATAACGGCGTTGGCTTTGAGCCCGAGCCTGTAGATCCGACAAAACCAGTAACACCAGGGGTATTTCTTACGACATACCACGAATCATCCGTCATAATCATTTCAACGAGTACATACCCCGGAAACACCTTGCGCAGAACAGTTTTTTGCTTCCCATTCTTATTTTCAATTCCCTCTTCAACAGGGACAAGAACGCGAAAGATTTTGTCCTGCATTTCCATGGACTCAACCCGTTTTTCTAAGTTGGTCTTTACTTTGTTTTCATAACCCGAGTAGGTATGAACAACGTACCAATTTTTTTCCATTATAAAAGGACTGTATGTCCTTACCCCCCTTACCAAAATAGACTCTTATCCTAAAATCAAATTGAGTACTTGAGATATCAGGAGATCGATAATCGCAAAGAATATCGTAATAAGCGTGACAACAACAAGCACCACTATTGTGAAGCTTGTTAATTCTTTGCGGCCAGGCCAACGGACCTTTTTCAATTCCATCCATCCGTCTCGGAAGAAATCGGAGGTTTTCCTAAAGCCAGTCCCTATTTTTGCTAGAAAACCCACAACGCCACCCCCAAACTTAATTATCTTGTTTCACGATGAACTGTATGTGAATTGCAAAACTTGCAATACTTCTTCATCTCAATGCGGTCTGGGTTTGTTCGCTTATTCTTTTCCGAGGTATAGTTGCGTTGTTTGCATTCTGTGCAAGCTAGAGTGACCGTAACCCGCATGGTTGTACACCTCCCACTTCCGATTATCGCTTGTACTCTTGTATATATAACTTCTTATACACACGGCTACCTAACATACTTTATCACAAGGGATTTTTCATGTCAACAAGTTCATCTTGGAGTTGTTGAACGTCTGTGATATTGTCATATTGTAACGCATCAGTGAAAATGTCACTATGGGACAGGAGAGAATAACTTTGAGCAAAAAAGAGTTGAAGCGTTACAAAGTCATTGAACAACTGATTCAAGG
>NZ_JAKIHL010000036.1 GCF_021608135.1 Microaerobacter geothermalis | reverse complement strand
CGTTTGCCTCCAGCTTCCTCCAGATTCCGCCTCGCGGCGGACACCCTTGCTCTTGGCTAACGGTAGGCGCTCGCCAGCCCCCGTTCGGGACTTTCACCCTATAGATGATCGCCCATGCTGGGCGCACTAAGAAGCCCGAAAGTAAATTTCCTTTACTTTCGGGTTTTTTCTTTATACCCTGTTATTCAAGTCCTCTATCGGGTTCCCAGAACAAGCGCCAGCGATTTTCCTTATCCTGGAGCAGATGCACCGTCTTTTCTTCTCCGTCGTTTAGTTCTATGTTAACAGCTGCTACATTACCAACGAGTATCTGAAGAGAATATATTTTATAGGTTTCCAGTTTTTCTTCTCCTAAAATCCGTTTTATATCTGGACCCTTTGTTCCCTGCAAGGCCATGAACTGCTGTTTCGAGCTAATTCTTAGCGTTCTGGAAGGGTGATTCTGCAGTGAGGGATGAAGTAAATTCCAGGCCGACTGATAATCCCCCCGTGATGTTAGCTTAAAGTATTCCTTCACCACTTCCTGTGGTTCTGTAATATTCTCAAAATTATCTCCTGCAGAGGATTGTGTAGATTCATTGACTGATTCTTGTATGCCTGACATCACAGGTAAAACCGGAGTAAAAACGGTATTCCCATCCAATTCAGTCACTACCGCCCAAATGACAGTATCCCCTTCTCCAAGAAGGGGTCCTTTATATGTCCAACCGTCTGAGGGATTATTATCTATTCCTAAATCAATCGGGGAAAGAGCTGCAGAAGGGATAGATGCCTGAAAGCGAACGCTTTTAGGCGAGGTGAAGCCTTTTAACCGGATTGTTGAATTCTCATTGATGACGTACCAGCCGTTTTCCATTGCCGGCTGTGGCGTAATCTCAAAAACAGAAGGCAATTTTTCCGGCGGGTTCAAATATAGCTGTGCTTTATAGGATGCAAGTTACTGATGCAATTGATCATACTCCCTTGATATGGCATCTAATTTTTTCGCCAAAGCATCCCTCTCTCTTTTAATTTTAGCTAATTCAGTATTCACTGTGTCCGGCTCTTCCCTCAGATCGCTCCATTCTTCTACATTCCCCATATCACTATTTGTCTCCTCTGTATTCAGTGCTTCTGAAGCTCTTCTGGTCAATTGTTCGATCCAAATCTCCCCGCCATCTTCGGTGGTATAGGGATAAACCGTACTTTTCTTCCCCCCACGGAATTCTACCAAGAATATACCTTCTTTATTATTTGGTCCTGCTTTGCATTATTGCGTGGTTCTTCTTTCGAACCACTTGAGCAGCCGAACAGAATTCCAAACATGAGTAAAAATACCAGCCACAAGCCTATCCAGCTTAACTTTCCCATGAATCCGATCTCCCCCTTTTTAACTTTACTTGATCCGCTGGTTCCCAAAAAATCTGCTTCGACCACTTTCACATTGATCTTGAGAAGTTGGCAATCCTTGTAAGAGTTCGTAGTATCTCATTGCCACAAAAGCTTAATACCCTCTAGTCCCAGCGTTCCAGCTAAGGTTAAGAGTATAGTCCAAACAATAATTCCAATGATAACCCAGAACATAAGCCGGCCTGGGGATGCACCCAAGGAAATTCCAATCGCAGCACCTAGCGGTGCGCCAGTTATAAGAGGTGCTAACAGCCCTAATCCTATTGCTCCGTAACGCTCCCAAATCCTATAGATGCGCCCCCTTTGTTCTGGATCTTTTTTGCCACGGCGTTGTAATAACCAGTTTCTTACTCTGTCGCCTAAAACCACTATTACTGATGCCCCGATCACGGCACCAACTGCGGAAAATAAACCAACCAACACTGGATTTAATTTCATGGCCAGCCCTGCAGGAATCGCTGCCCACAGTTCTATGGCTCCAATAGCTGTGAGTGACAATAACTTAACAACCAGCTCCATTCCTTAACCTCCAAAATGCCTTAGCCGCATGTCGCCTAATATCCCTGGCATTGACGAACAACTGTCCGGCGTTAGATCTTGCCAGTGTTAACTTAAAAATGCTTAGTTAAAGCTTTTTCTATCGAATTCTTGTAGCCATCTGCAATAGAAATTCTTTGTAAATCTTTACTATCAAACCAGCCATATTCAACATGTTCGTCACTTATTGCAATTTTTTCTTTTGGTCATTATCAAATATTAATCCCTTCACAGATACAGAAAGCATCCAATTCATAGATTATCACCATTTAATCAGATTTTTGATGATTTTACCACAGGGTCAATTCTCACAACTATGACAGCTTGTTCATGAACCCTAAACACTCGTTACAAATATCCTTTCCTTTAAAGCGAACAAGCTTGTCTCTATCTCCACAAAAAATGCACCTGTACTTATATTTCATTAAAATAATCTGCTCTCCCAATACATAAATTTCCAGCAAATCGTTATTAGATATTTCCAATGACCGGCGAAGTTTAACAGGAATCATAATACGACCAAGTTCATCAAGATAACGAGTTCCAGCAACTTTGAGCAAAGGTTGTCTCCCCTTTCTTTGTAGCTTAATGAGCTGATGTTTTCAAAGAAATCTAATGATAAAGATATTTTTACCAGCTTTAAAGTTTCAGTGAACGAATAATAATAGTCCGATCCTCGTGATGCATTTTTTGTTATATTATTCCATGGTAGCCGATTCCATTATATTGTAAAATGTAACTGAAAGGTTTCTAAAAGGGTGATAACTATGAGGATTAAAGCATTAGTGATTATTATTTTATACTTTTTCATCACATCAATTGAGACTCCCACAGCTAAAGCCGCAAGTCCTACACCTTACGGTGTGACGGATGGGATTCTTGAATGACTAAGCGTTCGCAGTCCATTTCTGTTTTGAACAGCCTTCAAGATTGGGATGTGCCATCCCATCACCCCTCCGTATCCAGTGCATATAGCAGATACGGCATACACTCTACTTGTCTGTATGAGCAGTGTATCATTTCAAATGCGTCTTCGGTATTGTATCTGTACACTGCATTTGACCTCACTATTTTATGCTAACCAATCAATTCAGGTTGCTGCTCAATCTGTTATATATCAAATGGACTGGTCAGGTCATAACCTCATACTTTTCGAAGAATTCAATTCAAGCAATGATGAACTGTAATGCCCACCATTAATGATCTGGAATATAATGAAAAGATGCTGATAATTTTCCAATTACACAAGGAGGTTAATGAATTGAAAAAAATGGTATTGTTTTTTTAGTTGTTTTTCTTACAGGTTGTACAACAATTAATGCAGATGAACAAATTAGAGCCCTTTCTTTCAGATGAAGAATATGAAGACTTTACTGCAAACCGATTGGCTGAAATTTCAGCTTATGCTGCAACGCAGTACAGGTCTAACATAAATGTAGAAAAAATAACATTTGTAAAAAGGCAAGAAAACAAGGAAAAAGAGACAATAGGATACGATTATACGATGACATTTAAACTCACTGGTAAAGTCAATAAAACTGTAACAAAGAAAGGGAAAATGGTTCTAATCAAGACAGAGAATGGGTAAAAAATAAAGTATGATTGGAATCAGCAGTTAATGCCAAAAGATTTTGAATAAATAATAAGGTAGCGAAAGTTGCATTCTCTACTCTCGGTTGTTGTTGATCCAATCTATTTCACCCCTTCTTCACATACAGATTTGATCGACTTATGATTCCTGTTGGATTCGCTCTTTCCCTTTTTCCGTTACAGCAAAATTCCGCGTCATGGCCTTAATATTTTCCGCTTTCCGGAAATGCAAGGCAGACCAATCATCATCGATGGCTATTTGTCGCACAGGTTCATATCCTTCATCACCCAGCATAACCATTACACTTTCACGGTTGCAATCTGAACCTTTATATGTTTTGGAAGTTTTCTTTGGCAAGGAGTACCTTTTCATAGCAAAATAGATATGTTAAAATAGCATTAGAAAAGTAATTTTTTGAATAAACTTATAAAGACCATAGATGTTGGTAGCATCTACGGTCCGCACAATAGATTGCCATCAAGGGCGATCGGCATAACAGTAACAGAAGCTAGACCTCCGTAGCTGTCAGGCTCAAGGGAGGTCTACTTATTTTTGAGGTAGGAAAGTAAGGCAAGGATGAACATGCCGAACATGAACATCACTACTAAAGCGTCCTTGACTTCCATGGCATCACCTCCTCTCTGGGAGATGAGCCAACCGCCCTTGAGAGCCGATTCTATTGTACACATATTATACCATAGAATAGGGATAGCGAACATATGATTCTATAAATCGTACAAAATTAAACTTTCCGTAAAAGCTCGTCCGCCGTGTAGCAGACTCTCTATTATTCTCTCCCCATTCCCTTCCTTCTGCAGCTCCAATTCCCAATATACCGGAAATCTGCGGCTAACATCCAGCTTGATTAATTCCGGTGGTGCAAGGACAATCCACTGTAAGTGTAGAATCTCAGAGATGGCGAAAATTGGATTTAGAATATGAGTAGATACAGCCTGACCAAAGGGGTTATCCGAAACCAGCACTACCCATTGAATATGATCACACATTTGGCGTCTATAGGTCATAAGCATCATCATGATAATAGTTCGGGCAGCAAGCAGTTGACCACAACTACCTTTTGCCTCGGTTAAGGAACCTCTGTTGATGGTCTCCCACTCGGTATAGTGATGACTCTTAGGCCGTTCGTACATAAACACATTGGAGGAAAAAGGGGATATTTTTGTACGATGACCTTGATTTCCTCCTGGGATAAGGCCTTAAGAAATTCTGATCATGGGACGAACGTTTTACATGCCTCTTGTGCTCTCTTTCTTTTTGATCGGTTTATTTGTCTGGATTGCGGAGAATATTGCCACATTTTTTGGCGCGTGGAAGTATCCCAACCAACATGATCAATGGCAGCTGGTTGGTCTGGGGAAAATCAGTTCTTGGATCCTGTTGGTGATTGTAAGCTTTATGATCGTTGCGCAATTAAAGCATTTGAAGAATCACTTGCAATAGTGTCTCCCCTTCACAGATACAGGAAGCATCCAATTCATAGATTATCACCCTTTATTGAAATTTATAATAATTCTTTTTTGAAAACATAACTTGGTATCTTAATATCCCATTTTCTTTTCATAGAATCTATGTGCATCTCTTCTTTCTACACCTGACGATAAAGCAACAGTTTTACATCCGTTTTCTTCTCCCCACTTATGAATGAATTCTAATAATTTTTCTCCATAGCCCTTTGACCGATAATCTGAATGAGTTACCAGATCATATACCCATACATGCCGACCATGAATCATTTAATGCTCACCTTTTCCTTGGGAAGATGTCCACTCGTTCTTTAATAACCCATATACAACATGATCATAGTATTGGTTATGATGAAAATCCACCTGCCGTAAAATCCCTTCTTCTTTAAAACCTAATCTTACAGGTATTGCAATGCTTCTGGTGTTGTCTGTTCTTGCACGAATTTCAATTCTATTTAATCCCATAACCTCAAATCCATGCCTCAAGAGTTCTTTACAACAGGTTGTCATAATCCCTAGACCTTGATATTCCGAACTTAACCAATAACCAATTGATGTCATTTTCACGTTCCAATTAACATCATGGAAACTGATAGTCCCTATATATTTGTTTCTGTAGAATATTCCCAAAGAAAACCCATTATTATTTGCAAACCGCTGTAATTCAGATGTAATACGCGCTCTTGTATCGTCACTACTGGTTGTTTTTTCTACCCAGGGGAACCACTTGGACAAATATTCACGGTTTTTATGAATCTCCTGAAAAATAACCTCAGTATAGAAAGGTTCAAGTAGTCTTAATTCTAGATCATCATTAATGATATGTTTTAAAATTGCTTTCACCCTCTTTTCAAGAATTTTGCTTAATAAACTTGTATTCCCTGCAATTGATACAGTGTTAGATGATCGGCCAAGCCTTCCTAAGTTAGAACCCACATGAATGCGGATAACCACTATAACAATTTCCATATTGAGACTTGGAATTCCTTTTATTTTTGTACAAAACCCAGATTTTTTCAGGAGGAACTAAGTACGTTTGCCATCATTCATCTGATCTGCTTGCGATTTAGATTACCAGCATACGCGCATTTCTTGATTATGCAAAATACATCAAAAAGGAGCTGCGATTTAGACAGCTCCTTTCCTTTCTTCATTAAGCTATTACACCATGATTTTGCAAATATCGTTGGTGAATTCTACTGGATCCTCGATTGGTAGTCCTTCAATGAGAAGGGCTTGATGATACAAGAGATTGGTATATAACGTGAATTTCTCTTGATCTTTTTCAAAAGCCTCTTTTAATGAGTGGAATACTGGATGATTGGTATTGATTTCCAGCACTTTTTCTGCCTGGATGTTCTGATTATTTGGCATGGCTTTCAGAATTTTTTCCATTTCGATGGAGACTTCACCTTCGGTGGAGAAACATACCGGATGGGTCTTTAGCCGTTTTGATGCCCTTACATCCTTTACTTTATCGGCCAAGATCTTTTTCATGGAATCAAAGAGAGCGATGTTTTCTTGATCGTCTTCTCGTTGATTTTGACTTTCTTCGGTTTCAATGCCCAAGTCACCGCTGGAAACGGATTTAAACTCCTTATCTTTGTATGTCATTAACATTTTGATGGCAAATTCATCGATATCCTCGGTGAAATATAGAATTTCGTATCCTTTCTCGGCAACCAACTCCGTTTGCGGCATTTTTTCAATGCGTTCATAGGTCTCCCCGGTGGCGTAATAGATGTATTTCTGGTCTTCCGGCATTCGGGACACATATTCCTCTAAGGTGACCAACTTTTTCTCTTTCGATGAGTAGAACATCAACAAGTCTTGCAATTCTTCTTTATGGCTTCCAAATTCATGATAAACGCCAAATTTCAATTGTCTGCCAAAGGATCTGTAAAATTCTTCATACTTTTCTCTCTCATCCTTTAATAGGCTTAGCAATTGGCTTTTGATCTTACTTTTGATGTTCTTGGCAATCAGCTTAAGTTGACGATCATGCTGCAACATCTCCCGGGAGATATTAAGCGATAAATCCTCCGAATCGACCATACCTTTGACGAAGCTAAAATAATCGGGCAGCAAATCCGGACATTTGCTCATAATCAATACACCGTTGGAATAGAGTTCCAATCCTTTTTCATATTCCTTTGTATAATAGTCAAAGGGAATTTTCTCAGGGATAAAGAGAATCGCATGATATCTTACGGTCCCATCAACACTGATATGGATGTGCTTGATGGGTTTGTCAAAACCGTAATGTTTCTCCTTGTAGAAATTCTCATAATCCTCAGGAGTAAGTTCATTTTTATTTTTTCTCCAGATCGGAACCATACTGTTGATGATCTTCTCTTCATTGGCAATATTCATTTTAATGGGATAACGGATGAAATCGGAATACTTTTTAATGATGGCTTGTAGCCCATACTCTTCCAGATACTCGTCATAGTTCTCGTCTTCGGTATTTTCTTTTATTTTTAGAATAATCTCAGTCCCCACGGATTCTTTCTCAATGGGTTCAATGGTGTATCCATCCGCACCTGATGACTCCCACTTGTACGCCTGTTCACTGCCTAAGGCCTTGCTGATGACGGTAACCACGTCTGAGACCATAAATGCCGAATAGAAACCAACACCAAATTGACCGATGATTTCATGGCCATCTTTGATTTCATTTTCACTTTTGAATGCTAAAGATCCACTCTTGGCAATGGTTCCAAGATTATTCTCCATTTCTTCTTTTGTCATTCCAATACCGGTATCGATGATCTTCAACGTCCGATTTTCCTTATCTGGAACGACCTTGATGTAGTAATCTTCTTTATTGAATGACAAAGAATCATCCGTTAATGCTTTATAATAGATTTTGTCAATCGCATCGCTGGCATTGGAAATTAATTCTCTTAAAAAGATCTCTTTATGCGTATAGATCGAGTGAATCATCAATTCCAACAGCCTTCTTGATTCCGCTTGAAATTGTTTTTTCTCCATACAGATTCCCCTCTCCATATAACAACTTGTCCTGATATCATGAATTGTTCTGATAAAGTATCAATCATGGAATTAGCACTCAAATGAGAAGAGTGCTAATCACTTTCTTAAATATCATATAGAGCCGCCTATGTCAAATAGATGATAAGATTTACCATGAAACCTAATATTTGAGCCATTTTGTTAAAAAGAATAAGTTTATTTGTTTTCAATAATTAACGAGGCGCTGTCGGGTCTATGTTTTTTTAATGTATTCGCCACCGACTGTGAGCTTTGAACCGCATAACAATAGGTACAATTAAACCTACACGTATTATATGCACCCATGTCTACCGACTCAGTACACAAACATTCATCCCGTTGATTTTTATCTTTTTTGTACTTTATGTTCATGCCAAAAATGCTTTGGATTAATCCGGCATCTATACACATGCCATGTTCTATGCCAAACCGGTCTAAATCCACAGCCTCCGCGCAGGTAACGACTTGGAATTTGTTGTGATCCGCAATTTGCTTTATTTCCTTTGCCATAAAGCCTAACTCATCAGCAAACTGAGGGTCCGTCATATCCGTAAAAGTTAAATGATATTTATTCTGTAATGCTTTGAGCCTGGTTTGTACCTTGCCATAAAAATCTAGAAAACTAATCACTAGGCGCCCTGAGTACCCCTTAAGTTTGCCGGCAATATAAGATATCTTCTCCAAATGGTACTCCATCGGGGTGACTGAACTGATGATGATCGGATCAAATCTCCAGATCACCCGTTCTGGACCGAGTCTTTCACTTAAAATCTTGAAAGTCTCGATTCTGGACGAAAGAGAAGGCATTGCCGGTTCAAAATGTTCCGGATAATCATTCAATGTATGCTGGAAATAATATCGGTAACCCAATCCATCCAATTGATTCAAATGTTTGAGAAATGGCTTCGGATTTTTCGTCCAGAAAACAATCGCATCCAGATCATCCGGCAAAAGACTAAATCTTCTGACCTGTTTAGTATTAAAAGGATTGATCCTATGGAAATATCCTTGCTCGATTCGCATCATAAACCAATCCCCGAAGAAAGCGGGAATATCTGTCCTTCGACTTGCACTAATGATCATGATATCTACCCCTCATCTGAAGGTAATTACTCAAACAGGCTTTTATACTCGCCGTACCCTTCCTCTTCCAGCTTATCCTTGGGAATAAAGCGTAAAGCAGCCGAATTGATACAATATCGCAATCCCCCTTTTTCGGGTGGACCATCGTCAAATACGTGTCCCAAATGGGAATCTCCGTATTTACTGCGTACTTCCGTGCGGATCATACCGTGGCTTGTATCTAGATTTTCGTTAATGTGGTGATTGTGCAGCGGTTTAGTAAAGCTTGGCCATCCACATCCGGCATCGTATTGATCTAATGAGCTGAACAACGGTTCTCCCGAGACGATGTCCACATAGATGCCTTCTTCTTTGTTATTGTAATATTCGTTCCGAAACGGAGGTTCAGTTCCGTTGTTTTGCGTTACCTCATATTGTAGCGGCGTAAGTTTTTCCTTCAGGATGTCCTTATCCTTTTTTACACGCCAATGCCTTTCCGTGAATCCTTTTCTTCCGGATCCTTCATAATAGCGATCGTAGTGGAAAGGGTTCTTCTTGTAATAATTCTGATGCTTTTCTTCTGCCGGATAAAAGGGACCTGCCGGAAGGATTTCGGTTACAATCGGCTGATCAAACCGTTTGCTCTCTTCTAATTCCCGTTTTGATTCTTCTGCCAGTCTTCTTTGTTCTTCATTATGATAGTATATTGCTGTTTTGTAGTGTTCCCCACGGTCATAGAACTGTCCTCCCGCATCGGTTGGATCAATATTCATCCAGAAAATATTTAACAGCTTTTTATACGGGAATATGTTCGAATCAAATGTAATCTGGACAGCCTCCCGATGGCCTGTGGTATCCGTACATACCTCTTCATAGGTAGGGTTTTCTGTATGTCCCCCCGTATAACCGGACACCACACTATGGATTCCAGGCATTTCATCAAAGGGCTTGACCATGCACCAAAAACATCCCCCAGCGAAAGTTGCCTTCTCCAATTTCGATTGTGGTTGACCCAATCTATTTCCCTCCTTCTTCACATCCAGTTGTAATCAACTTAGGATTATAGATATCAGTTAAATTTTGACCTTCATTTATTATATCAAAATTGGATGATGTTTTACGTTCTTGTTGTCATTGCACAATTGACCATTTGAGGCAAATAAGTTCCATAAAACTTCATGTAAACTAGTTTCTATACCCCTTAAAAAATCTGGAGTTTTTTTGGTGAATGATGATAAAATAACAAATAGAAATGGAGGGGAAATTTGTGGCAGAAGTATTTTATTCGTTCCAGTCAATGCTTCCACCCTGGTTTGTAACCTGGCAATTCTTTATCATTGCCATCGGTATTTTTCTGTTCTTTTTATTGCTAAGAAAAATTTTTGTAAAATATATTTTCCATTTGATTTTGCGATTAACAAAGAAAACAAAAACGGAGCTGGACACCTATATACTCCTTGCCTTTGAAAAACCGTTGCGGGTGTTATTTATCATTATTGGCCTTTATCTTTCACTTAATTACTTGACCGATTATTTGTCATTAAAACCAATATATCAAGTTATTCTGTTGAAGATTTTTCGGTCATCCATCATCATATTATTGGCATGGGGAACATTTAACCTGACCAGCTCCTCTTCACTGCTGATCGAAAAGCTAAGGGAAAGATATAATTTTCAAATTGACAAATTGCTGATTCCCTTCGTTGCCAAGGTTTTAAGATTTGTGGTCGTGGCTTTGGCAATAAGCATCGTGGCTCAGGAGTGGGAATATGATGTCAACGGTTTAGTGGCGGGTCTGGGATTGGGAGGATTGGCTTTTGCACTGGCTGCAAAGGATACAGTGGGCAATATTTTTGGCGGGATTGTGATCATCACTGAGAAACCCTTTTCCTTAGGCGATTGGATTCAAACTCCAAGTGTAGAAGGAACTGTAGAAGACATTACCTTTAGAAGTACAAGGATTCGCACCTTTGCCCAGGCACTGGTCACCATCCCCAACTCTACTTTAGCCAATGAGCCTGTAACCAACTGGAGCAGAATGGGAAAGCGAAGAATTACCTTTAATTTGGGCATTAGCTATACTACACCTAGAGAAAAGATTGATAAAGTGGTGAAAGAAATCAGGTATATGCTTGAGAATCACCCCGAAATTCATAAAGATACGATTTTTGTCCGCTTTGATAAGTTTAATGAAAGCAGTTTGGATATTTTCCTCTATTTCTTTACCAATACAACCAATTGGGGAGAATGGTTACGGGTGAAGGAAGATTGCAATTTAAAGATACTGGAGATTCTTGAAAATGAGGGAGTATCCATAGCTTTCCCAAGCCGAAGCATCTATTTTGAGAAGCCGTTGGTGGATCAGAAAATCAAAATGACTAAGTAAACAACCTAATTTAGAAACAGGATAAAAAGACCGACTCGAATGCTTCGAATCGTTTCCTTCAACCAATTTTTAAACATATCAAACGTCATATCTTTTTTTGAAATTTCTTTCATTTAGTTGATATCCAATCGTTCATGATGAAGAAAAAACAGCCTTTTTCCCCACTCACAGTCTGATTTTGATTTCCAATGAACACAGGCTCTTCATCGATCCAAAATTTAAGGTAAAAGCCATGCAATAAAACTTAATCGCATGGCTCATAAAAGGGATTATATCATCTTTTCAAATTGAGTTGGATCCTGCCTCCAGACCCTTAATAATTCCAATTCATCTGTACTGATTCGATTCTCATCAACAGCTACCTTCATCAAGGCATCATAATCAGTGATCGTTGCATAGGGGATACCCGCATCTCGGAAAGCTTCCTCTGCTGCATCAAGAAGATAGGTAAAAATAGCCGCTACACCGAGAACCTTTCCCCCTGCTTCTCTTATGGCTTGTACTGCGGTTAATGAACTGCCGCCGGTTGAAATTAAATCCTCGATCACTACAACCCTTTGTCCTTCTTTCAATACACCTTCGATTTGGTTTTCCCTGCCATGGGACTTGGCCTTTGAACGAACATAGATCATTGGCAAATTCATTTTTTGGGCAACCCATGCCGCATGGGGAATACCTGCAGTCGCCGTCCCTGCAATCACTTCTGCTTCAGGATATTTCTCCTGGATCAACTGAACTAATCCACTGGCGATCCTGTCCCTAATCTCCGGATAGGATAGAGTCAACCGATTATCGCAATAAATGGGGGACTTGATTCCAGAAGACCAAGTATAAGGTTCCTTTGGTGAAAGGGCAACTGCTTTAATTGATAGTAAATCCCGCGCCACCTGTTCCTTCAATCTCTACTCAACTCCTTAACTACAAAGATATGTCCAGATGAAGGAACTAAAGAATTTACTTTGGACAGCCTTTGAGTTCGTACTTAGTGGAGGGACTGAAGAACGGGAATTAACCCTCAAACTGACTCCATCTTTGAATTACCCAGATGTTTTTGAGGGCTCCGTTCTTTAGTCTCGAAACGGATTTTAATAACTTCTTCGGCGAACTCAACCTGCGGATAAGTAAATCTTTAGTTCCACCTCTATAGATGAATTACTAACGTCAGGTTAAAGATCGGACATGCACCGTACAACGATTTCTTCAAATGCTTTCGCTGGATCTGCTGCTCTAGTTACGGGCCTCCCTATTACAATATAATCTGTCCCCAGAGCAAAGGCTTCTTCAGGAGTAGTAATCCGGTGCTGATCTCCTTTGTCCCCTTCAGGAAGCCTGATTCCGGGAGTAACCGTTAGGAAGCTGGAACTGCAAACCTGTTTTACCCTCTTCACTTCCAGTGGTGAAGAAACAACCCCGTCTAATCCTGCTTCCTTAGCAAGGATCGCATAACGTTCAACGGTTTTCTCCACAGATCCGGGTATTCCGATCTCATGATTTAAAACAGACTGGCTGGTACTGGTTAATTGGGTTACTCCAATCAATAACGGTTTTACCGAAACATTTGCTTTCTCCAGTCCTTCCCTGGCCGCTTCCATCATCCCTTTGCCGCCGGAAACATGAACATTCACCATATCCACACCCAGATTAGCCATGCTTTGAATGGCACCCTTGGCGGTATTGGGGATGTCGTGAACCTTTAAATCAAGGAATATGCGGAATCCTAGTTCCTTCAGCTTTTCTATGATGCGGGGACCCGTTGAATAAAAAAGCTGCATGCCTACTTTCATATAATGAACTTTTCCACTTAAACTTTCAGCTAGATTGATGGCTTCTTGATAAGAGGGGAAATCAAGAGCGACAATAATCTGGTGACGAATGTTATCCTGATCACCGAGGTTCCTTTGACTAGAACGAATAGACTCACTCATTTTCTCCACCCCATCCCGGTTAATTCTGATATATGATCTACCCCAATCTTATCCAACCATCCTTCCAATTCCCCTATAATTTCCGGACAGGCATAGGGATTGACAAAATTGGCCGTTCCAACCGCTACGGCAGAGGCACCGGCAAGGAAAAACTCAATCACATCTTCGGCGGACATGATGCCTCCCATGCCAATGATCGGTATTTCTACCTGCTGGCTTACTTCCCAGATCATGCGAATGGCCACTGGTTTTATGGCCGGTCCGGAAAGGCCTCCTGTTCCGTTAGCTAAAATTGGTCGTTTTGTTTTAAGATCAATCCTCATTCCCAACAACGTGTTAATCATGCTTAGCCCATCAGCCCCTGCCTTTTCCACCGCCTTGGCAATCGACACGATGTCGGTTACATTGGGAGAAAGCTTTACAAAGACTGGTACCTTGGAGACCTTCTTCACTTCACGGGTCAAATCAGCCGCAACTTCAGGATCCGTTCCGAAGGTGATGCCACCGCACTTCACATTAGGACAGGAAATATTTAACTCAATCGCCGCTGCATTCTTCACTTCAGAAATCCGATCACACACGACAACATAGTCATCCACGGTTGTTCCGGCCACATTGACAATGATCGGCACATCAAACTGCCCCAACCAAGGTAACTCTCGGGATATGACGGCATCAAGTCCGGGATTTTGCAGCCCAATGGCATTTAACATCCCCCCCGGGGTTTCTGCCACCCTTGGAGTAGGATTACCCAATCGCTCTTCCAACGTGGTTGCTTTGACAGCAATGGCTCCCAGCAAACTTAGATCAAAAAATTGGGCATATTCCCGACCAAATCCAAAGCAGCCGGATGCAGGCATAACCGGATTTTTCATGGAAATACCGGCAAGGTTAATCTGTAAACGGTCGCTTATGTCAGGAACTCTGATCACAGAATGACTCATAGGGCTACCTCCTCCAATGCAAAAACAGGGCCGTCTGAGCATATTTTTTTATATTTCTTTTCAGATGAGTTTACCTGGCAAACACAGGCCAAACAGGCCCCAACCCCGCAGCCCATCCGCTGTTCAAGGGAAAGATATCCTTCTTTCTCCTCTTCTTTAAAGAGATGCTGAATTGCTTTTAGCATCGGAATCGGTCCGCAACTGTATAGAACATTCCACTTTTTCACCTGTGGAAACAGATCGGTTACCAGCCCCTGATACCCGTATGAACCATCGATCGTCGTCACATAAACGGTACCGAGGAAAGCCAATTCATCCTCCAGGAAAACCTGATTCTTCTCGCCAAATCCGATGATGCTGGTTACCTTGACCCCTTGCCGAACCAATTTCTTCGCTAGATAGAGAAGGGGAGGAACCCCCACTCCCCCTCCAACCAGGAGAGCATGATCACCAGACTGGCGATGGTGAATGGGAAACCCCTGTCCAAGGGGACCCAGGACATCCACTTCAGTTCCCACAGGAGTTTCTGCTAATAATTGGGTTCCCTTTCCTTCCACCCGGAAAATGATCGTTAATTTATTTTCTTCAAGATTCACATCACAGATGCTGATTGGCCTGCGAAGGAATGGATCAATCCCCATTCCCGGTCTTATATGAATAAATTGCCCCGGTTCATCCATTTCTTTGACCAATTCTCCAACCAATTCCACTCTAATGATTCCTTCGGCAATCTCTTCTTTATGAACGATGGTTAATATACCTTTTCTTGACTTACCCATGGACAACAACCTCTTTTTGTGTATTTAAAGGAGGCATGGGTTGGGAGGTAAAGGTGATAGATTCCAATACTTTCAACAGTGCTTTTGCGGTATCCAGGGAAGTCAGACATACCACCCCGTTTTCCACCGCTTCCCGACGAATTCGGAATCCATCCCGTTCAGGAATTTTTCCTTTTGTTAGCGTATTAATCACAAAATCAGCTTTCCCGTTGCGAATCACATCCAATATATTGGGGCTTCCTTCCCTTAATTTGTTCACGGTGGCAACCTTTAAACCTGCGTTTCTGAGAAGGGATGACGTTCCCTTGGTAGCAATCAGTTTATATCCCAACTCACTGAAACCCTTAGCCACCTCCAGGGCTTCTTCCTTATCCTTGTCGGCAACAGTGATCAGAACGGAGCCGTGGGCCGGAATCCTCATTCCTGAAGCCACAAGCCCTTTATACAAAGCTTTGGCCAGATTTTTGTCCCTGCCAATCACTTCACCGGTCGATTTCATTTCCGGCCCTAATGTGACATCCACCCGACGAAGTTTGGCAAAGGAGAAAACGGGAACTTTTACCGACACATAAGGTTCTTCAGGATGATAACCGCCCTCATATCCTTGTTCACATAATGATTCACCCATGATGATTTTGGTTGCAATATTGGCCATCGGGATACCGGTGACTTTGCTAAGGAAGGGAACGGTCCGTGAAGAACGAGGATTTACTTCGAGAACATACACCTTTTCCTCATGTACGACAAATTGGATATTAAGCAACCCTTTGGTTTGCAGTCCCCTGGCTATTTGTCCAGTCATATGGATAATTTGATTTTTCACTTGCTGGGAGAGTGTTTGGGGGGGGTAAACCGCAATGGAATCTCCGGAGTGAACACCAGCCCTTTCAATGTGTTCCATAATTCCCGGTATCAACACTTGCTCCCCGTCACTGATGGCATCTACCTCCACCTCTTTTCCCAAGAGATAACGGTCAATCAGAACGGGATGTTCCGGATTGATTTTCACCGCTTGTTCCATATAACCGAATAGTTCTTGGTCCGTATAGACAATCTCCATAGCCCTTCCTCCAAGCACATAGGAGGGTCGAACCAGCACCGGGTAACCCAAAACCTTTGTCGCTTCAAGGGCTTCATTCAATGAAGTAACCGTTTTTCCAGGAGGCTGGGGAATGTTTAGCCGTTTTAACAGCTTTTCAAACTTCTCCCTGTCCTCGGCCGTATCAATGCTCTCCATGGATGTACCCAGAATGGGGACGCCTTCCTTCTCCAAAGATTCCGCCAGGTTAATCGCCGTTTGTCCCCCAAATTGAACAATCACGCCCACCGGTTTCTCCACTTCGATCACATGAAGGACGTCCTCTAAATAGAGAGGTTCAAAGTATAGCCTGTCTGATGTGTTAAAATCAGTGGACACCGTTTCCGGATTGTTGTTAATGATTACAGCTTCATATCCTGCTTCTTTCAGGGCCCATACCGCATGAACGGTAGAATAATCAAACTCGATTCCTTGGCCGATCCGAATAGGTCCTGAACCTAATACAACCACCCTTGGTTTATCGGTATTCTCCCTTTCATCTTCCTCTTCATAGGTGGAGTAATAATAAGGAGTAGCGGCAGCAAATTCAGCTGCACAGGTATCCACCATTTTGAAAACGGGACGTAAACCTGAATCAAGTCGAAATTGGCGAAGCTGCTTTTCAGTCACCCCGATGAGTTCGGCCAATTTTTTATCGGTAAATCCTTTTCTTTTGGCCTCCCACAAAATCCCTTTTAGCCCCGGGATCTCCTGAAGGGAGTCATTGCTCATTGGATATCCGGCAGATTTGATTTCGTTGATGAATTGCCTGATCTTTTCTTCCAAATCAATGATTCCTTTGATTTTCGCCAAAAAAAAGGGATCAATCTGGGTCACTTTATGAACTTCTTCGATGGTTTTTCCTCTGCGAAAAGCTTCGGCTACGAGGAATAATCGTTCATCATCGGCATGCTGCATGCGGAAATTTAATGTCTCGTCATCTAAAATGTGGGCATCCTTCAATTCCAGATGATACGTTCCAATCTCTAATGAACGGACGGCCTTCAACAGAGATTCTTCCAAGGTTCTGCCGATGGCCATCACCTCCCCGGTGGCCTTCATCTGGGTTCCAAGCTTTCGATTGGCAGCGGTAAATTTGTCAAAGGGCCAGCGGGGAATCTTGGTCACTACATAATCCAATGCAGGCTCAAAACTGGCATAGGTTTGTCCCGTTACCGGATTTTTTAATTCATCCAACACGTATCCGATGGAAATTTTGGCGGCCATTTTGGCAATGGGGTATCCGGTGGCCTTTGAAGCCAATGCACTGGAACGGCTGACCCTCGGATTGACCTCGATCACATAATATCGATAACTGTAGGGATCCAATGCAAATTGGACATTGCATCCTCCCTGTATATTCAAGGAGCGGATGATTTTCAAGGAGGCAGACCGAAGCATTTGGTATTCCCTGTCTGATAAGGTTTGACTTGGGGCGACTACAACACTGTCTCCGGTATGAACTCCAACCGGGTCTATATTTTCCATATTACAAACGACGATACAATTATCTTTGGAATCCCGCATCACTTCATATTCGATTTCCTTATATCCGGCAACACTTTTTTCCACTAGACACTGCTTGATCGGACTGTATTTCAATCCGCTGGCTACAATTTCCTGCAAGCTTTTCTCATCGTTGGCAATTCCTCCGCCAGTTCCTCCCAAGGTATAAGCAGGACGGACGATGATGGGATAACCAATTGTGTTGGCAAAGTGAAGAGCTTCATCAATCGAGTGGATAATCTCGCTCTCCGGAACCGGTTCTCCAATTTCCTTCATTAATGCTCGAAACAATTCACGGTCCTCCGCCTTTTTTATAGCGGTTAAATCTGTTCCCAGCAGTTCTACGTTCTCTTCAGACAGTACTCCTGATTCCGCCAGCTCTACGGCAAGGTTAAGTCCCGTTTGTCCTCCAAGGGTCGGAAGCAGCCCATCGGGTTGTTCCTGACGAATCACTCTGGTTACAAAATCAGCGGTCAGGGGCTCCATAAATACCTTGTCAGCAATATTGGTATCGGTCATGATGGTGGCAGGATTGCTGTTAACCAGGATCACTTCCATTCCTTCTTCCTTTAACGCCTGACAAGCCTGGGTTCCGGCATAATCAAATTCTGCCGCCTGTCCAATTACAATGGGACCAGAGCCAATAACCAGAATCTTCTTTAAATCGTCTCTACGAGGCATAGCTCTTCTCCCCTTTCCCTTTGGTGTTAGTGATGAGTTGAATAAACTCATCAAATAAATAGCCGGAGTCCTCCGGACCAGGTGATGCTTCCGGATGGTATTGTACGGAGAAGGCCGGAAGATGCTTATGCTTTAGTCCTTCTACCGTTCCGTCATTGATGGCAAGATGGGTCACTTCCAGATCTGTCTGCTCCAATGAGGCCAAGGTTACGGTGTACCCATGATTTTGCGAAGTGATATAGGTTTTTTCTGTTTTTAAATCTTTCACGGGATGGTTGCAACCCCGGTGGCCAAATTTCAACTTCTCGGTATCTGCCCCGCAGGCAAGGGCAAACAATTGATGTCCCAAGCAGATTCCAAAGATGGGATATTGGCCGATTAATTCCTTCACGGTCTCTGCAACCGTCATCACATCCTTTGGATCCCCAGGTCCGTTGGACAGCAGGATCCCATCAGGCTGAAGATTATGGATCTCTTCCGGCTGGACCTTATGGGGAACCACCACCACATCACAACCGCGCTTCGTCAATTCCCGAAGGATCCCATGCTTAAATCCCAAATCGACAAGAACCACTCGATATCCTGCTCCAGGAGATGAAAAGGCGGATTTGGTGGAAACCATTTCTACCTGATTTCTCATCAAAGGTGCCTCCAGTTTCTTTAACAGGATCTCTTTAGATTCCCTAGACGTGGTGATGATGCCTTTCATGGTGCCGGCATGGCGTATTTTTCTTGTTAATTTTCTCGTATCTATCTCGCTGATTCCTGGAATACCATAGGATTTTAAAAGTTGATCCAAAGTCATATGGGATCTCCAATTGCTGGGGATTTCCGCAAATTCCCTGACCGCAAAACCGAAGATGTGGGGCTTGATCGCCTCAAAATCATCTCTGTTGATTCCATAATTCCCGATCAGAGGATAGGTCATGGTGACAATTTGTCCGCAATAGGAAGGATCGGACAATACTTCCTGATATCCGGTCATTCCTGTATTGAAGACGACCTCTCCGATTCTTTCCGTGGTGGAACCAAAGGATTTTCCGATAAATTCCGTACCGTCTTCTAGAATGAGCCTTGCTGTCTCATTCAATTGATGATCGTTTTTGGTATTCATGTTAAGCCTCTCTCCTCTCCAGTTCATTCCAGATGATTTTCCCTTCGACCATCGTGAATTCAGGCCAGCCTTGTAGCTTCCAACCGGTAAAGGGGGTATTTTTGCCCTTTGAAGCAAATTCACTGGGGTTTACTTCCTTTTCTTTGGCCAGATTAACAACCGTCAAGTCGGCTGAAGCCCCTTCAACAAGTTTTCCCCATGGAAGTTGAAACAGTTGGGCAGGTCTTACTGTGACCAGATCAACCAATTTGGCAAGTGAGATGATTCCTTTTTCGACCAAATGGGTATAGAGCAGTGGAAAGGCCGTCTCCAATCCGACGATGCCAAAGGGGGACTTTTCCATACCCCTCTCTTTTTCTTCTTTCATATGGGGGGCATGATCAGTGGCAATGATATCGATCGTGCCATCGATCAGTCCTTCAATCAATGCTTCCCGATCTTCTTTTCCCCTTAAGGGAGGATTCATTTTGTAATTGGGATCCAATCCCGGAATATCTTCATCACATAACAACAAATGGTGGGGGCTTACCTCTGCCGTTACATAGATTCCATTTTTCTTTGCCTCCCTGACAGCCCTGACCGATTCCTTGGTGCTGATATGGCAGACATGATAATGAACCCCAGTAGCTTCAGCCAGCAGGACATCCCTTGCAATATGAATCGATTCTGCTTCAGAAGGGATTCCCTTTAATCCAAACTTCCGAGAAAAAACCCCTTCATGAACACATCCTCCCTTTGCCAGTGAATCATCTTCGCAATGGGCAACAATAGAGAGCCCTATTTTTGCCGCCTGATTCATGGCCTCTTTCATCATGGCTGCGTCCTGGATGCCTACCCCGTCATCTGATAAGGCCACGACTCCTGCCGCTTTCAAGGAAGAGAAATCGGTGAGTTCTTTTCCCAATTCCCTGATGGTGATCGCCCCAATCGGAAGTACCCGCACGTTTCCTACTTCTCTTGCTTTATTCTTGATCCACTGAACGACTTCTGAAGAGTCAATGACCGGCTTTGTATTGGGCATGCACGCGATAGTTGTAAATCCGCCTTTTGCTGCTGCCAATGTTCCGGTTGCAATGGTTTCCTTTCCTTCGAATCCCGGCTCACGCAGATGGACATGCATATCAACAAATCCTGGAAGAAGAAGCTTTCCATTTAAAGGAATCACTTCATGATCTCCCTCAGAAATTGCTCGATTAATCTGTTTAATCTTTCCATTTTCGATCAGCACATCTAATTTTTGCTGTTCATGATCCCTTAGCACATGAGCGTTTTTGAAGAGAATGCCCATCCTTTACTACCTCCCTGTTTGCATCTTTCCAATACCGCCATTCGAACAGCCACACCATTGGCTACTTGTTTCTGTATCAGTGATTTTTCACATTCAACCAATGAACTGGCAATTTCAACATCACGATTCACCGGAGCAGGATGCATGATGACTGCTCCTTTTTTCATCTGTCGCGCCCGTTTCTCCGTTAATCCATAGGAGAAATGGTAGTCCTGTGGGGTCAAGATCAGTCCCCCATGATGGCGCTCACGCTGAACCCTTAACATCATGACCACATCAGATTGGGTAACCGCTTCATCCATATCAACAACCCGGGCCTTATGATGAAATTCCTTTTCCTCGAGCATCAGATGATCGGGACCGCTAAAGACTAATGAAATTCCCAGTTGAGGCATGATGGAAAGGTGGGAACGTGCGACCCTGGAGTGAAGAATATCTCCGATGATGGCAACCTTTAGCCCCTCAAATTGACCAAAGTGCTGTTTAATGGTCAGCAGGTCCAACAGACATTGAGTAGGATGCTCGTTCCATCCGTCTCCGGCATTAATAAGGGAAATCTTCACTTGCTTGGCCAGCGGTTCCAGGATATAGCTTTCCGGATGTCGAATAACCGCTATTTCTACACCCATGGACTCTAACGTCCTGAGAGTGTCATAGAGAGTTTCTCCTTTTTGGGTGCTGGCGGTTTCAGCACGAAACTGAAGGACATCGGCACCTAGTCTTTTCTCGGCGACCTCAAAGGATAATCGGGTTCTAGTGCTGGGTTCAAAAAACAGGTTTGCCACAAAGGTTCCAGACAAAGCCTGGCTTCGTTCTGCTGGACGGTTTGCCCAGTAGGCTGCCCTTTCTAAGATCTCCTCCACTTCCCATGTATCCAATCCCTTTATTCCCAACAGATGTTTCATGCAAATCCTCTCCTCATTTTCAGAATCGGTACTAATGATTTCCATTTGCCCAACTGACCTAAAGAAAAAGCTCCCCACCGTAAGCAGTCAGGGAGCAGCCGAAAATTTCTCTAGATGATACCCTTACCAATCTCACGGGATTGATTTAAAGGCTATAATTCTAGGTTGATGATGATTAAGGACTATGAAGCTTTTTGAGCAGCTTGATTTCCTTCATTCTGTTTGCTGCCATAGGCTGATTCCTTACCGGGCAATACGGCATGGAGAACAATTCCCAAGAAGGTAGCCATGGCAATGTTATCGATGGTTAGGTTGGCGACAATATGTTGTATCGTAATTTCGGGAAACTCCAATCTGAAGCCTCCAATACCCGTTACGAGAATAATGGCTGAGATGACCATGTTTCTTTTATTGGAAAAGTCTATTTGGTTTTCAACATACATTCTTACCCCTTGAGCAGCAATAATTCCGAATAGGATGATGGTAACTCCGCCAAGAACAGGTTTGGGAATTGTCATTAAAACCGCACCAATTTTCCCAATGAAGGCAAATATGATAGCAAAGATGGCTGCCAATCCGATCACGTTTCTGCTGTACACCCGGGTAATGGCCAATACGCCAATGTTTTCGCCATAGGTGGTATTGGGAGGTCCTCCAATAAAGGCAGCCAGCGATGTAGCCAATCCATCCCCCAACAGGGTACGGTGTAGTCCTGGCTTCCTCATCAAATCCCTGTCCATGACGTTTCCGGTTACTAATAGATGACCGATATGCTCTGCCAAAGTTACCAAAGCGACAGGTACGATCACTAACGCCGCAATCCAAGCACCCGGATTAGACATTGCTGCCAACAGTTCGGTCGTAAGCATATGCTTGTCAAACATATCTATTGGTTTGATAAACCAGGAAGCTTCCTTTACAATCTGAAAATCGATCATTTGAGGGAATCGAATGATTGAGTAAATATATCCGACTATCATACCTGTCAGTACGGGAATCACTGAGAAGAACCCACGGAAGAATATCATGGAGACCACGGTTACAATAAGGGTAACGAAGGCAACTTCCACGGATTGATTAGAATAAACGTCAGGGTTTAACGGATCCTTTAGGGCCCAGTTTACCGCTACTCCAGACAAGCTTAATCCGATGACAATAATGATGGATGCAATCACCATGGGGGGAAGCAGTTTATTTAAGAAGTCCACTCCGCTTTTTAGTACAATAGCTGAAATGATGACATATACTAGACCGGCCAGCAAAGCTCCCAGCATGGCAGCTCCTACACCTTCACTGGCAGAGACTGAAATGATTGGGCCGATGAAGGCAAAGGACGAACCTAAATAGTTGGGCACCCTTCCCTTTGTAATCAAGAGAAATAGCAATGTACCTAATCCGCTGGATAAAAGAGCAGCGGAAACATCAAGCCCGGTCAATAATGGAACCAGTACAGTCGCTCCGAACATGGCAAACAGATGCTGTAAGCTGAGTGGTACTAACTTCTGAATGGCCGGGGTTTCATGAACATCTACAAAGTTTTTTTCCATTGAAATGACCTCCTTAAGATTAGCCGTGAGAATCTATAATTTAACTAATTCGATATGGATGAAAAGCTTATAAAAAACCTCTTTACGAAGGCGTAAAGAGGTTACAACACAAACCAAAACATAAGGTAAGTGGTGCTTCCCCTTCTCAGCCTCTCTGGACTGGTTTAAAGGGTACTGTTTTCATTTATCACAACTCTGTCTATTTGATCTACTTCAGACAGCTGGACAGATATGACTTCAGTTTTGGAAGTCGGTACATTTTTCCCAACATAATCAGGTCTGATGGGAAGTTCTCGATGGCCCCTATCAATTAAAACCGCCAATTGAATCATCTGAGGCCTTCCCATATCAATTAAAGCATCCAATGCTGCTCTGACCGTACGTCCGGTGTATAATACATCATCCACCAAGATCACTTTTTTTCCAGTAATATCCACAGGGATGTTGGTCCCCTTCAGTACCGGCTGTTCTTCTTTATGAGTTAAATCATCCCGATACAGAGTGATGTCCAGTTCTCCAACTGGTACTTTTACCTGCTCAATTTGTTCGATTCGTCGAGCTAAACGTTGGGCTAGATAAATCCCACGGGTTCGAATGCCAACAATCACACAATCATCTACACCTTTGTTTTTTTCTAAGATTTCATGGGCAATTCTGGTCAATGCTCGACGGATCGCGGCCTCATCTAAAATCATGCTCTTTTCCTGAAGCATGCTCTCTCCCCTTTATGAAGTGTACATCATAATAGTTTACAGTGATTTTTACACAAAAAAACTTCTTACCCAGACTGGCAAGAAGTGAATAGACACATAACATCCTATTCGCGTACCTTGCCAGTCTCTCGGGACTGATTTAAAGGTCTCTACCTCAAAATGATTATGACATAATCGTTACGATTGGTCAATAGAAAAAACGGTTACCTTAATACCCTTAATAAAGTTTCCATGTCTTGGGGTAATGGTGCCTCAAAAATGAAATCTTCCCCGGTTCTCGGATGCCTAAAACCAAGGATCCCGGCATGAAGGGCCTGACCATCAATCGGCAGCGTTTTTGATGGTCCGTACTTGGGATCACCTGCTAAGGGAAAACCGATATATTTCATATGAACGCGAATTTGATGGGTCCTCCCTGTTTCCAATTGCAATTCCACCAGAGTATATTGTTTAAATCGCTCCAGGACCACAAAATGGGTAACTGCCGGCTTGCTATTTTTGAAAACAACCGCCATCTGCTGCCGGTCTTTGGGGTCCCGACCAATGGGAGCGTCTATGGTTCCTTTATCATGGGGGATGTTCCCGTGGACAATGGCAATATATTTCCGAATAACCTTATGATCCTTCAACTGCTGAGACAATGATAGATGTGCCGTATCATTTTTGGCCACCATCAGCAGTCCTGAGGTATCCTTGTCAATTCGATGAACAATCCCGGGTCGGAGAATGCCATTAATGCCGGATAAATCCTTGCAGTGGTACAACAGGCCATTCACCAGCGTTCCACTGTAATGTCCCGGAGCGGGATGAACGACCAGCCCCCTTGGTTTGTTCACCACAATGACATCCTGATCTTCATAATAAATATCAAGGGGCAACGGTTCAGGGTTAATAAGCAATTCTTTCGGTGGAGGAACCATTAGAATGATTTCATCTTCCTCTTCCACGCGATAATTACTTTTCACCCGATTGCCGTTAACCGTTACTAAGCCATCTTTTATCCATTGCTGGATTTGAGAGCGAGACCACACCTCTTCCTGTTGAGACAAAAATTTATCAATTCTTTCGCCCCCATCTCCTTCGACAATCCAATCATATCTTGCAAATGGTTGATTCTTCACGACTATCCTCCGATACTGAGGTCTAATCAATAGCAAAGCTGCCACTGGATCTTAGTTCACCGCTTTTCTGCGGGATTGCAGAAACATGTCCAAAATAAACAAACCGGCACCAATGACAATGAACGAATCTGCCAAATTAAATATGGGGTAGTTATAACTAAAAAAGCGAAAATCCAGAAAATCAACTACTTCCCCGGTAACCAAACGATCGACAAAATTACCTACGGCTCCGCCCAGTATCAGGGAAAGTGCAATGGAAATCCTTTTTTCACGGTAGCTGTGCTGGAGGTAATAAATGATAGCACCAATAACGATCAAGGTAATCACAATAAACAACCAGCGTTGATTTTGCAAAATCCCAAACGCCGCCCCACGATTCCTTGATGATGTGAGATAAAAAAATCCGTCAATAATCGGAATCGATTCATAAAGGGTCATCCACTTCACAACTGCCAGTTTAGACAATTGATCCAACAAAAAAACAATGAGTGCCAGTATGTAGTATCCCACTTGTTTTCCTCCTGCCGACTGTATTCAGTTGAAATTGTAGCATATTCTTCCATGGTTTACTACCCAAACATCCGACATGGATGATGTGATCATTGTCGAATACTGACAAAGTTTGGCAGAAGGTTGCTGATTTTGATAAATCCTGCGCTTTCCCGGGAAAACACATTAGTGACTCTTGTGCTTTATCTTTCCAAATTTCCATCTTCATCTTCCTCATCATAATTGGCATCAATATAAGCCTCATAAGCATTGTTTCTGACCACATCATATTCAGCAGGATTGCCGGTAATATCGGTTACGATAAACCCTTCCAATTGTTCAACGTAGCCCCTTTTGTCTTCCATCTCCACATCGGCGTAATCAACATAGGGAAGCTCATTAAAACGGGCTACTTCCTGCCAAGCATCCTCTGAATCAAATTCTGTTTCATTTTCCTTTTCATCGAAGCTAAGTCTGCCAAAGGGCGGAGCCATAAATTGTTCCTCAATTGGTCTAGTCTCTGATGCAAACTTGTTCGGCTGATGTTCGATGCAATAACGGGTTGTGGGCACTGCTTCCAAACGTTCATAAGGGATTTCCTTGCCGCATATGACACAAATGCCATATGTTCCTTCTTCCAACCGATCCAAGGCTGAAATAATTTCCTCCAACTGGTGTTCATTATGTTCATTTAATGCTAAGTCTTTCCCTCTTTCAAATAACTCAGAGCCTAAATCGGCAGGGTGGTTGTCATAACCTGAAAGTTCACCAACAGAAGTGTTCAGCGGTTCCTCCATTCCATAATGATGATTATCCTGCAGTCGTTTCGTGATTATTTCCTTTTCTTGCAGAAGCATATCCTTTAGTTTTGATATCTGGTTTTGATTCATCGGGAATTTCTCCTTTCACACCATCAGGTTTTGCCTCCTCGCTCAGCACCAACTCAAAGACTGTCCTTATTAGAAGGCTATCCTTATTATTCCTAAGCAAGGTCATTTGTTCCGTCTATATTACATATAGTGTTCCCAATTTTAGCGATAAAAAAAAACCCAAAAAATAGGGGTTCGTAAACAATCGGCTTCCCATCCCGAACCGATAAATGAGATGGGGATGACAAATTATTGACTATTTTTGTATACCGTACCGAAATCGACAGGCAAACTATCCGTTGATTGACTCGCCGATACATTTGATGACTGGCTTTCCCGGTACGAGGTACTCTGATCTACGTTGGTAATTAAATATCTATCATCAAATTTCATTAGGGAAATTTTTTCGCGGCGTAAACTGGTGATTCCCAGGTCGGTTACCGCTTCTTGCACCGTTACTTCATAGATGATCGTGTCATTTTGTCGCTCAGCTTGAATCATGTCAGTGGTTGTTCCATCTCCTGTTCAGTAAGTACAGAAACAAACCATCGACCACATTTTTGTGATACGGTGATGGACTTTATCTTACCCTCGATTTGTCTTGATTTATGGTACCGCACTTCCCCAATTTTGGGAATAAAGATGACCTTTTCTTCGATGCGAAACTTTTGAGGGCAAGTAAACGAATCATGCTTATTCTTCTTTTTGAAGGTAGGAAATTCCGCTAATCCTTTAAAGAAGTTCTTAAACGCTTTATCTAAATTTCGCAACGTGGTTTGCAAACTCTGGGAAAACGATTCGCTTAAAAATGGAAATTGCTTCTTCAAATTCGGCAAGTCCGTAGCCATCTCGTGATAGAACACAAATGTCTTATTCTGTTTATACTGCTCCAAGTTCTTTTTCAAATAGTAGTTATACACAAAACGTTGACAACCACAAGCTTGTTTTAATTGTTGAATTTGTGCTGCTGTTGGTTCTAACTTGAAACGGTATACTTTGTTGATTTTCATTCGTGTTCCACCTCCTTCTACGGTCTTGTTTTCTGCTCTTGAATATATCTCTTAATTGTTTCAGAGCTGACCTTGCCAATTGTGCTTACGAAATGCCCTTTGCTCCATAGTGAACCACATCTTCCATAAAATCGTTTAAGTAGTGGATATTGTTTGAACAATTCAATAGCTGAAATGCTTTTTAGTGTTCGCACAATATCCGTTGGTGCGACAGTAGGTTTTGCAGATAAAAAGATATGAATGTGGTCGGGCATGACTTCCAATTCAATGATTTCATATTCGTATTTTTCACATATCTGTTGAAAAATTTGTTTCAATGAAACTTCGACATCACCTTTTAGAACTTGAAACCGAAATTTCGGACACCAAACTAAATGATACTGAACAAGATAGCGGCAATGGTTCAGGGATTTGTAATCATTCATCGGAGTCTAATTCGTATTTTTCTTTAATCGCTCGTCGAATCAAGTCCAAATAGGTTAATGTCGTTTCTTCTTCAACAGAATAAACACGTGCCAGATTTTCCAACTCTGATTTCCATGTTTCAGGAATAGAAATGTTAATTTGCACATTTTTCACCGGAAACCAACTCCTTACATATACATTCTACCATAATAGATAGTCTATGGAAAGGAGATTGAGTAAGTCGATGCTGAGAAATTTCAATTGCAAACTCACCAGTTCCAGTGCCAATTTCAATAATTACGTGGTCTGACATTAGATTTATCTTCCTTTTTATTTCTTCCGTTTCTTTTTTAATATCCCGCAACTTTTGCATTCGTTGATCATACACTTTTACTTCTTTTTGATCCATGTAGTTTAATCCAACCTGCTTATATTCATTGTAGTACCACTTTGGATAAGTCATTATAATCTCACTTCACTTTTCCTTTTTTAATTCCGACCACAATTTATTCCCCGATATGGCATGGCACATAACGTTTTGTATTCACGACGCCCCTGAGCTTACAGGTGAAGTCTGAGCCTTAGAAAGCTCTTTTCTTAGGCTCAGGCCGCCGACTCGGTTTGCGAAGGAGATGTGTTACGGCAGTGCTCTTCATGAATAACTTCTTGAATTGCTTCATGCCCTATGCCTCCACAACCAAGGGCGTTAGCTCGCAGCGTGAATATCTTTTTATCCGAAGCATTTTTGAATCTGCTTACAAATAAAAAACATCATTGATCCTTTGTAGAATCATGATGTCTTATAAAATTCTA
This sequence comes from Microaerobacter geothermalis, assembly GCF_021608135.1. NCBI lineage: Bacteria > Bacillati > Bacillota > Bacilli > Caryophanales > Bacillaceae > Microaerobacter > Microaerobacter geothermalis. Next base: position 10,249 of record NZ_JAKIHL010000036.1, on the reverse strand, counting down.
TTTAAGTCGTTTGGATTGATGTAATATTGTTACAACTTCTATTAATTCTGTCTCTACACGATAAATAATTCGATAATTCTTATAAAGTTTTTCACGTAACCTTGAATCCTTAAACTCAGGAACAACTCTCCCTGCATATGGAAATTCAGGTACAGTTAAAGTCACTTCAATAATTTGTTTTATAAAATTACTGGCATTATCAACTGAATCCGATTTAATGTAATCAAAGATGATCTCTAAATCATTGAGAGACCTAGGTGACCAGTTTAATTTAGCCATTTAAATATTCTCTCCATAGCTTCTTCGTGCGGAATTCCTTTACCCTCATCTAGTTCTTTAATACCTTCTTCAATCCTTGCTCGTACATATAGTTTATAAAGAATATCTTCCATAGTCACATTGTCCGGCATCTCTTGGATAATTTTAATTACTTCATTCTTTACACTCATTTTTTGATCACCTCGACATACACTTTTGTTATATTCATTATACTTCATATATTTTCTTGTGTTAATATTTATCGGTTTTATCATGGGTTTTTAAAAGTTTTTCGCTTCAATGTTTCGGATAACGTCTCGAGTATTCCCGACACGCCCGAAACTTACAGGCGTAGACCGAGTCTCAGACCCATGATCCTATCTAATGGACTATTGAATTCTCATCACATCCTTTCTCCTTACGTGTGTATATCGTTCGGTTGTTTTTACATCTGAATGCCCCAACAGTTCTTGTATATACCTTAAGTCAGTTCCATTTTCCAGAAGATGAGTAGCAAAAGAATGGCGTAGAGAATGAAGCGAAACATTCTTCTTGATTCCAGTTCTACTAATAGCTTTTTCAAATAATTTTTGAACAGAGCGTTCACTAAGATGCTTTCCTTCCTCGGCACCTGGGAACACCCACGAGTCCAATCGAGTTTCCTTCGCATATATATCCAGAAGATTAAGAGTTACTTCTGATAGTACCGTATAGCGATCTTTTCGTCCTTTGCCCTGTTTTACATGAATGACCATCCGTTCTCGATCAATGTCCTTCACTTTTAATCGGACCACCTCTCCTAAACGTGAGCCTCTATCCATGGCCAGCTTGACTTTGGAGAAACCAAGGACATCCAAATCAGTTAACAGATAATATTTGAAAGGCTAAAAAATGATACTAATTGTTGAAATTCTGATTAAATACCTTTTCTGCTGCCCACACTTGATGTGTGTGAAATAATAAGTTGACTTCATCTCGTTTCAACCATACCAGTTGATGATCATATTCCGGCGGATTTTGTGGCTCCCCAATTAATTCCGCTATGTAAAAGAAACCCTCACTAACCATGTTCTCATTTAATTGCGTTGAATAAAAATATCTTTTCGCCCGTCCAATGAATTCTATTATTTTTATTACATACCCTAATTCTTCTAAAAATTCACGTTTTAGACATTCCTCATGAGTTTCATTCTCTTCTATTCCTCCACCCGGAAGAAAATATCCTGTTGAGGTTTTGACAACAATAAGCCGTTTATTCATCTGGGCAAGGACTAATAAATCTTTTTCTGAAGCGGATTGAATCATCATTTCTGATTGATTTGAAAAAATCATCATATCACCACTAATTCGATTATTTTTTGTACCCTATATTGTATATCGACTTAATTAAGCATGAATAGATAACCTAACTGAAAAAACAGAAAATAATGTAGAATTTTGTCGATAAATTTTTATTTACAATTTTCAAAAAAATATATATTATTAATAGGTAAATATTTCCATTAATATAAGAAAGGGGAAGAAAATTATGGGATTAATTAATTCTACAACTGATGTCTTAGCTAACAAAATTGCAACTGATCTTATAGGTTTTAATGTAGGTTGTAAAACAGCCAAAAAATTGGGAGCAGATAATAAAACTGCAGTTAAAGTTGGAGGAGGATCAGCTTTTGTCGTTGATATAGCAAATACCAATTATAAATTCACCGAAAAAATAACCTCAAAAATAAGGAATTATATTGGTAATGAATTTAACAGAATTAAAAAAAAAGGTCGAGTAGTTAGTAGTTACATCCATAGATAGGCTTTGAACTGGATATTTATATGGTCAAGATAATTGAAGATTCTATATCTCCTTTGAAACCAATGATTACCATTTTGTTGGAAAATAATGTTTTATGTTCTGATGATTTAGTTGGTATTATTTTCTATGAAGGTATACAATATAGGATTTTTGAAGTTCCACCAGAAAAAGCTGTAATTATCGACTTATACAAAGATCTTAATATTATCAACGCTATAAATATTTTAACAATTTGAATAGTTAACAAAGATGGTAACGAATTATTAAAAAAGAAATATTTATAGATAAAACTCGGAAACATCATGTTTACAGCAATCCAAAAGGGAGAAGAAATGTATGAACGGAGAAGACTCACTGCTATATGCAATTGAAAGCGCTTGGTTATCTGCCATTTTCTTCTTTTTCTATTATTTAGAGAGAAAAAATAAAAAACAGATCTTAATGTACCTTCTTATTTTTGCTGGCGTATATATCGTAGTTGATGCCTATTTACAAATCAACTATAACCTAACAACTTTTATTATTGATTCCGTTTATGAAGCATTATCTCTTTTATCGTTATCACTATGGTATAAAAAATATCCTAAAACAATCGCTGCATTAATTATATTCCTCTATGCATTAAGCAACATGATAAAATCTCTTTTATAAAAACAAAGAAGGCATGCTCTGCTTTTAGTTGAACATGCCTTCTTTGTTTTTTTAGTTTATCTCTTGTTTTTTCCTATTCCACTGCCACATGGGCATAATGGTTTTTAACGGTTTGGGCACAGCGTGGGCATAATGAAGGATGGATATTATCCTGACCCACTTCCTCCTTCACCATCCAGCAGCGCTCACACTTTTCTCCTGGAGCCTGACTAACCAGAACGGATACTCCTTCTAAATCCAGGGCATTTTCCGAAACCTCTTCATCTGGCTTGTGCAGTACCACATGGGAAACGATAAATAACTCTGGCAGTGCCGATTCCATAGCTGAAAGCAATGGGTAATTTTCTTCGCTGGGATAAAGATGAACGGAAGCACCCAAGGAATTTCCGATCAATTTTTCCTTCCGCGCCTGCTCCAATGCCTTTAATACTTCATCTCTCACTTCAATCAACTGATCCCATTTCTTCTCCAATTGATGATCAATCAAGGATAAATTGGCTTCCGGCAAATCGGTGAGCTGTACGCTTAATTCCCTTTCACCCGGAATATATTTCCACACTTCGTCAGCGGTATGGGGGATGATCGGAGTAACCAATCTCACCAAATCCACCAATACATCGTACATCACCGTCTGGGCAGCCCTTCTCAATGGAGATTCAGGTTGCTCGGTATATAAACGGTCTTTGGATACATCAATGTAAAGGGAACTTAAATCAATGGTACAGAAGTTATGGACGGTATGAAAGATCGTATGGAATTGATACTGTTCATAAGCTTTGCGTACCTTCTGAATTACTCTCTGAGCTTTACCCAGAATATAACGATCCAGCTCCGTTAACTCCTCATAGGAAACCCGGTCTTTCGTTGGATTAAAATCATTCAAGTTGCCCAGAAGGAATCGGAAAGTATTTCTGATCTTCCGGTACACCTCAGCAATCTGATTCAAGATATTATCTGAGATTCTTACATCAGATTGGTAATCAACAGAAGCCACCCATAAGCGAAGGATGTCTGCACCCAATTTGTCCATGATCACCTGTGGAACGATCACGTTACCCAAGGATTTGGACATCTTTCTACCCTCTCCGTCCAAGGTAAAGCCGTGGCTTAAAATCCCTTTGTATGGGGCTTGACCCCTGGTGGCAACCGCTGTGGAAAGGGACGAGTTAAACCATCCTCTGTATTGGTCAGAACCTTCCAAATATAAGTCAGCAGGCCACTGCAATTCTTCCCTTTCCTGAAGAACAGCTTCATGACTGGAACCGGAATCAAACCATACATCCATGGTGTCGGTTTCTTTCCTGAAAGAAGTATTGCCGCAGGCAGGACAAGAAAGCCCCTCGGGAATTAATTCGGAAACGTCCATGGCATACCAGGCGGATGAACCTTCCTGTCTAAAAATTTCCGCAATCCGATTAATCGTTTCATCATTCACAATCGCTTCCTGACAAGCTTCACAATAAAAGATAGGAATTGGGACTCCCCATACCCGTTGTCTGGAAATACACCAGTCATTCCGGTCAGCCACCATATTATGAAGGCGCTGTTCTCCCCATGAGGGGGTCCATTTTACTTCCTTAATGGCCTTTAACAATTCCTCCCTAAATCCATCGATAGAAGCAAACCATTGCTCCGTAGCCCGGAAAATAACCGGCTGCTTGCTTCTCCAATCATGGGGATATTGGTGGGTGATAAAGGAAAGCTTCAATAAAGCTCCTGCTTCATCCAATTTTTGTGTGATCGGCTTGTTGGCATCATCATAAAACAAACCTTCAAAACCGGGTGCCCCTTCCGTAAAACGGCCCTTGTCATCTACTGGACACAAAATCTCTAAATGATATTTTTGTCCCAGATAAAAGTCTTCTTCCCCATGCCCAGGAGCGGTATGAACACATCCTGTACCGGCATCCAAAGTAACGTGATCCCCTAAAATCACAAGGGAATCCCGATCATAGAAAGGATGACGGCAAACAGCATACTCCAGTTCAGATCCTTTAAAGGTGTTTACGATTTCATAGGTCTCCCAGCCTACTTCTTTCGCCACTTGTTCCAAAAGACCTGAAGCCACCACCATCTTATCATCTCCGACACGGACAACCGAATATTCCAATTCAGGGTGAAGGGCAATAGCCACATTGGCCGGGATAGTCCATGGAGTCGTGGTCCAAATCACTACCGATGTTTTCTCATCCAATAGTCCTTTTCCATCCTTCACAGGAAATTTGACATAGATGGAAGGAGAACGCTTATCTTTGTATTCAATTTCTGCTTCAGCTAAAGCGGTCTCAGAGGAAGGAGACCAGTAAACGGATTTTAACCCTTTATAAATATAACCTTTCTTGGCCATTTCCCCGAATACTTTGATTTGCCTTGCTTCATACTCAGGCTTCAAGGTGAGATAGGGATTTTCCCAATCTCCCCGAACACCCAAGCGTTTAAATTGCCCTTTTTGTTTTTCCACATAGGAAAGAGCGTATTCTTTACACATCTCTCTAAATTCATTGATTCCCACTTTATGCCGGTCTATCTTTTTATTTTTGATAATGGCATGTTCAATGGGAAGGCCATGGGTATCCCATCCAGGGACATATGGGGCATCATAACCTGACATGGATTTAAAACGGACAATCATATCTTTTAATACCTTATTTAATGCATGACCGATATGAATATCCCCATTGGCATAGGGAGGCCCATCGTGAAGAATGAACTTGGGTCTTCCCTTTGTTCTCTCCTGCACTTTTTTATAAATATCGATTTCATCCCACCATTCCTGCATAGATGGTTCCATTTTCGGCAAATTGCCCCTCATGGAAAAGTCGGTTTTAGGCAAATTTAATGTTTTCCCATAATCCATATCTCTCTCAACTCCTTTAACGTATTCCGCAAACATATGAAGAGCGTTTGTATATGGTGAAAATAAAAAACTTCCCATCCCAAAGGGACGAGAAGATAACCCGCGGTACCACCCTTATGGATGAAAAACAAAATCATTCTATTGGAACAACATTTCATCCACTTGACATTCTTAACGGGAATGAACCGTCTTCCCCTAATCCGGTAAAATTTCAGGGAAGCTGCTTCACAGATGATCATTCATCAGCCGCAATCATTGGCTCCCACCAACCCCAACTCGCTGTAGATTCGTATCTGATGAATCTGTTCTGGTCATCGCATTTCAATATGTAACAAACAAATATTTTCTATTAACGTGCAGTATACTTAATTCTCATCGACACGTCAAGAGACAGCTTCCTCATTTTCATCAAATTCAGCAATCTTATCCCATTCATCGTTGCCCAGCATTTCCAATTGTGCCTCCAAAAGAGTTCGAAAACGGGTACGATAGATAGAAGCCCTTTTCTTTAACTCTTCCATTTCAATCGCAATCTTTCTTGCTTTGGTTAATGCCTCATTAATGATACGGTCTGCATTTTTTTCCGCTTCTTTCAAAATCAGTTGGGCTTCCTTACGGGCATTGTTTTTCAATTCCTCGGCTGCCTCTTGGGCTACAACAATAGACTTTCCTAAAGTATCTTCAATTTTCGTAAAATGGCTCAAACGTTCTTCCAATTGATGAACCGTGTTTTCCAGTTCTTTGTTTTCCCGAATCAAGGCTTCAAAATCTTTTATAATTTGATCTAGAAATTCGTTAACCTCATCTTCATTGTATCCTCTGAAACTTTTTGTAAACTCCTTATTATGTATATCCAAAGGTTTTAAAGGCATGATGCCACCTCCCACTTAGTCTTTCTCAACATTCGACAAAAGCTGTGAAATTTCCTGCCAAAGGAACAAAATCATTGATTAAGATTTTGTTCCAGAGGTTCATAGTCGATTTTGATGACTAGTTAACCCTGCCCACCCGTAATCTGATTTTCCCCTTTTTCGTTTTACCCTCAATGCCCAAAATATGAAAGCGGCCAAATCCTCGAAGGGAAATGACGTCCCCTTGGCTTACTGGTTCGCTTGGGTTATCTATAATCTTCCAATTCACTTTCAGATGGCCGGCACGGATGGGGGAAAGTACTTTTGACCGGGACAAGTGATACACCTCCGATGCGATCGCATCAACCCGTAAGGAAGAAACGGTAATGGATATCTCCTTGAGAGAGATTGAAGGAATAACCAAATCATCCTTCGTTATCATCGATATGGTTACAGACTGCCGATGAACTTGATTCAAATAAAGGGTAATGTAATCCTTCATTTCTGCAGCAATCACCACCTGACATCTTTCTGCTAGAAGAATATCGCCAAACTTCTCCCTTTTTATCCCTAGCCCCAGAAAGGCGCCCAAAAAATCCCGATGTTCCAGCTGCTTTCCCTTTTGTGAGTAATGAATCTCCAAAAAAGATATAGAAAAATCGGCTTCGTTAACATGATCATAACTGGGCACGATTAATCCTCGTTTTCTTTCAGCCCCCTCATAACCACCGAAAAAAAAGGCCGACACCTCTGAATAACGGTTGGCCATACTTTCAACAATATATTGTTTTCTTGGGTCCAAAAAGTCGGTTAAACGCCTTTGATGCCGATGAACGGCCTGCAATAACCATTCATCAACCATTTCGACAAAAGGTTGTTCTTCAGGTCTAAAATGCTGTAAAAAATCACTCATAAGCCTCTACCTATAGAAATAACATTCTCAAAATGCTCATGACACCAATTTGAGCAAAATATAAAGCAAAAAGAGCAGCAATTGGAGAAATATCAATCATTCCGATGGGCGGGATAAATCTTCTGAAAATGGATAAATAAGGTTCGACGAAACGCCCGATAAACTGGCCTATAGATGACTCCCGCAAGTTAGGAACCCATGACATTAAGATGTAGGCAATGATCATATAATAATAAATCTGGAAAGCAAACGAAAAAATGGAGCTTAATAACGTGTACATTTCTTCACCTCGGTTTATTAGTTAGTCTCGTTTTCTAGTTGGGTAATCGATCCTTGGACATCCACATGCTCGGGAGCACAAAGAAAAATGTGCAACCCTACCTTTTGTATATTACCATTAAGTGCATAAACAGTTCCACTTAAAAAGTCAATAAATCTTCTGGCTTGCTCCTTGGGAAGACGCTGCAAGTTGACGATGATGGGCCTCTTTTGCTTTAAATGATCCGCCATTTCCTGAGCTTCCTCGTATGTTCGAGGTTCACACAAAATCACGCGCAAATTGGATTTTACCTGCTGCAGAGGAATAACATTATTCTTTCCCTTTTTAGGAAAAGAAACAACTTCTTCTTCCAGCAACTCTTCTCTTTCCACAACCTGTTCCTCAGCCAATCCAAAAAAACCCATGATTCGATGCATCATTCCCATCGGTATTCTCCTTCCCGCTAATCTAATTCTTTTCCAACCAACGATGTGCCAATCCGTATAAAAGTTGCCCCTTCTTCAATTGCCACTTCGAAGTCATTGGACATCCCCATGGAGAGATGATAAGGATTGATATGGGGCAATTTCAGTTTTAATAATTCATCCCTTAATAGGCGAAGCTCCCGAAAAACAGGCCGTGCTTCCTCAGGGTCCTCGGTAAAGGGAGCCATTGTCATTAGACCGCATACTTCAATGGATCCATATTGGGAAATTTCCTTGGCAAACGGAATTAAATCAGACGGTTGTATTCCATATTTGCTCTCTTCCCCCGAAACATTCACCTGAATAAAGCAAAGGGGAACTGGCCGATGGTTTTGGCTTCTCTTATGGATTTCCTTTGCCAACGAGATCCTGTCCAAAGAATGAATATAGTGAAACCTGCCAATAACATCCTTCACCTTATTGGTCTGCAGATGTCCAATAAAGTGCCATTTCCCCCGGTCACCCAACTGCTGCCATTTAGGGATTGCATCCTGAACCCTGCTTTCTCCGATATGGATGATTCCGGTATCCAAAGCTTCCCTTGTCGTTTCTAGGGAAACATATTTGGTAACCGCCACCACTTCCACATCTTTCGGGTCTCGTTCTGAGCGGAGACATGCCTGTCTAATTCTTTCCTGCAGCTCATACCATCTTTCCTGTATCACTAAACCTCTTCACCTCTATTCCTGCCAACCCATAAATGCAACCTGACGCCCGGTGGTCCCTTTCTCTTTTCGATAAGAATAAAAAAGGGAATTTTGGCAACTGGTACAATATGATGTCACTTCGATATGATGGGGCAAAATTCCTTCTTTTAACATTATCAGATGGTTAATTTCTTGCAAATTAATATGACACTTTCCATTTTCTTTCTTTATATTCCATTGGTCTTCACGATCGGTTGATAAAATCGAATAAACCGCTTCCACCACTTCATCGCTCACTTCATAGCAACAAATTCCAATCGAAGGTCCGATTACGGCACGAATTTGATCTGGCTTGGATTGAAAATGGTTTGTCATTTCTCTGACCATTTTTCCAGCCATATTCTTTACAGTTCCTCTCCAACCAGCATGGGCTAACCCGATCACTTCTTTTTCCGGATCCAAAAAGAAAAGAGGGACACAATCGGCAAATAAAGCGGTTAAAAGAATTCCTTTTTCAGAGGTGATTAACCCATCCATTTCTCCCAACGGTTGATTCATGGGACTATTATGCTGCACAATTCCTACTTCGGTTCCATGAACTTGATTGGCACAACTCCATGATTTCCAGTTGATTCCTATATTCTCCATAAAAGGGTTCATATTCAGGGGTTTGTCTATCTTTTTACTTATTCCACTCGTTCGTGTACTGATACCTGCGATGAGTCCAGAAAATTGCTTTTCCCATCTCTCAATATGAAAAAATGGCCCGGCAGAATCATGATTGAATTGAAAAGGATCATCTATATACTTCACCTTATCACTCCTTACTCTTCTTATATTACCATGTTCAGATGGTAAACAAAAGAAAAAGGCACGATCAAGTGCCTTAACCATTTATCTTATCAAAATACATGGGATAATTTCCTTCTGTTTGGGGAGGATTAGGTGAATATCCTGAGTCCAGCTTAATCAAGATTACATCCATCCCTATTTTTACGATATTCCTCCACGGGATGACAATTTGATTTCCACCGCCAAAAAAACCTAAAAATTTCCCTGGGCCTGGAACAACAATGGCTTCAATCCGGCCATTTTTAAGATCCAACTCCAAGTCACTCACTTGCCCTAATTTTTTTCCATCTATAATATTGACGACATCTTTGGTTTGGAATTCAGAAATCTTTAGCATACCGTCCCACCTATACCACCCTTTTTTAACAGTATATGTGGGGATTTTGAAATATGTCCCACGCGAGAACAAAATCGTTTGATTGATTTACCCAGATGGTTTTGAGAGCTCCGTTCTTTAGAGTCGAAGCAAACCTTAATTGTTTCATTGCTTGATCTTGACTTACAGACCTGTAAATCCTTGATATGAAAATAATTCCCTCCCGGGTCATACTGATCTAAAAATGTCAAGTGCTTGGTATCAATTTCCAGATAAAAATGGGTATAGGGATGCCCGGGATAATCGTTGTAAATGTTTCCAGTAGTTATGATGCAGTATTCTTCTGAACTTCGTAT
>NZ_JAKIHL010000035.1 GCF_021608135.1 Microaerobacter geothermalis | reverse complement strand
CTGTTACAACAGATAGGTCATCCTTCATCCCTTAATGGCCCTAATAGCTTGTATCGTGAATGAAATCAAGGGCGAGCGACAGCGAGGGCTTTGCCTTTACCCTTGATGAAATGAGCGATACAAGCTAACATCCCTCAAGGGATGAAGAACATCTAAAAAAGTGACAGAATCACTGACGTTTTAATATGACATTTTCACTGACGCTTGACATTGTATTTTGCCTGGCAGACTAGTCTTTTAGCCCCACACCCATGTTAATGGTTCGCCGCATGTGGCCAAACTCTTTGATAACTTAGCACATTTGTTTTCTAAAAAAAGTTTACACAAAATTATTGACAGACCCACTATACCCCATTCCAGAACTACAGTATAAAGCCTCTGGGCAGTGATCAAGCCTTGAGGCCTTTTGATTCTTTAATAAGTCTCTTTGTGGTTTTTCTGTCGCACTTGTATGTATTACCTAAGGAGTCGTATGCGGTTAAACTCTTGAGGTTATCACTAAGGATAAAGAGGTCTGGTGTCCATTCATGAAGATATTCCCCCGGCTCTAGCTTCTTTGGAATGTTGCCGGGGCTGGGTTTGATAAGGAAGTGGTTCTCATCACCTGTCTTAAACTCACCACCTATATTAGTAACCCAGATCGGCTTACGACCAGTATTAGTAATGTTATATATGAGATAGTCCTTATCGTCTACATGTTGCTCATAAACGAGTCTACCTATATAACAATGTACTTTTAGCTTGCCCTTATCATTGAAGTATGTAAACAGGTTCCACGCTGCAACCGCCGTAGAGAGGATTGCACCATAGAATACTACTAAGTCCTTAACCCATGTATCCATTTGATCACCTCAAGTAATCTATTAATCTTCTCGGAAATTAATTTCCGTTGTAGACTCTAGCATTGCGGCTAGGGTCTTTTATTGTTTCACCACAAAAACAGGGTGGGAACAAACCTTCCTCTTGATATTTTCAAAACTTCCCAAAAATTGCCGAGAAGGCATTTTTTTCTGCCTAATACAGAAGGAGTACAGCACTCCTGCCGCCTTGACACTGCTGCAGCAGTTCTACAGCGGCTTAATTTTCTGGATTACTTCTGTTGATCTTTCCACAACCGATTCCTTGATACTATGTCAATAAAGTAGACACAGAAAATGTAAAATTTAATTATTCTTTTGGCACTACCTTTTCTCCGTAAGTTTGATTTTACTTTTTCTTTTCTCCAAAAACAGGCAAATTCCTTTCACAATCTTTCGACAAATACCGACATGATTTGAGTTTCCTGGTATAATGAAAATTGAGCCACCTCCAAAGTTCTTTGAAATCCAACCAAAAGCATAGGTACACGATACTTTACTGTCTAATGCCCGTGAACTCAAGCCTGGCCTGGGTTTGCGGGTATTTTATTTGCCTAGCAACTGTCGAACTCGGGTCAAACTATACAAGAATCCTATATTAAACTTAAACCTTGATGTAAGAAAGGCATGCTTTTGCAAACGCCAATTAAGAATGAGCAGTAACCAAAGAATACTTTGCTTTCTCTCAAAAAAACACAAAAAACATCTCGATCTCTTAGAATTCTAAAAAATCCATGTGTATAGTGAAAATGAGCTCGACTAAAAACAAGTTAAGGGAGATGATCATTTTGAAACTTAAAATCAAAGATAGTGTAAGACAAGATTTCTTCCGTTCCGCCAAGCAATGTATTATCAAAGACCGTGCTATTAGTACAGATCATATCTTACAAAAGATAAAAGTAGATTCCCCCGTGTTATTTAAGCGTTTAGTCTCGCTGAAAATTGACCTTACTGAAGCAGCAAACATTTTATTGACTGAACTTTCTCAGGAAGGCTGGTTAGCATATAGAAACAAAAAATGGACGATCAAAAAAACATCCAAATTCTGTCGCTATTGTGCCTCTCCTATTGGGGATATTTACATACGCAGCGAGAAAGGGAATCGGTATTGTAGTAGAGACTGTTATGAGGAATTAGACATTGATGAGGATGATTCCCCTTACTGGGAAGACTATTTATACTTGTTTGATTATTTTCGCAAACTGTATCCCTATCACTAGCTAAAAAAGAAAATGGCAAGCATAAAACAAATGAATAACCATGATCTGACGTGTTTCCATCTAGACATCCTGGAAACGATCAATGAGTTAGAACAAGTATTTGAAGAAGAAGATTTTTTAGAAATTGAATATTTGGAGGGTGATGATGGACCTGTGGCAAGGGAAATGTTTCGAATTCTATCTCTACTTCGTAAAGAGCAAGCGGATTTGGAAAAAGCAGAGGCCATCGTCAGAAAACGCCGCGGTGGTATAAAAGAACGGTTCGGAATTAAAGTTGATGAAGAAAAAATGACTGACTCCATCCAAAAAAACAACGATTGGAAAGCATTTAAATTGAAAAACAGACACTAAAAATTAAAGACAAAAACAACTTTTGGGCAACCTCTGACGCAATTTGGAGAAACAAATGGTATGATCAACTGTACCCCATATTGGGTGATGCATTGAGCTGTGAAAATATTGTGCAGTGCCCTATATGTTCGAAATGGGAAGATTCGAATAATGTAAGACGACAAGCCGACCAATTTAGATATTGTGAGGAATGCATAGAGGAATATGATTTAACATTTGAAAATATAACGTGACATCGTGGAGGCCCCTGTACAAGACGAGTTCAGAAAGGCGGTGTTCTTACTCTGATTCTGATATCCTTGCTCTTAATTTTATTTTCCTTCTTTTCATGGTTATTTTTTTCCGGTATGAAAGATATTGTCTTCAGTAACCGACAACAAAAAACAAACACAAAACATGAACCATCCATTAACATCCATATTCATATTGAGAAATCCTTTAACCAAAATGATCATTTCAAAGAGGAAAATTATATTGACCCTGAAAAGTTTTCTTTTAAAACGACCCATCTAAGGGGGAATAGAGATTGAAATACGGCAAATTAATAAGATATTTTAGCGAGAAAGGATGGACTTAACATGCCTTTGAAAATAGCAGAGAGAAAAAAATTAAATATTTTTCTTAGGGATTTCTTCGCAAACAACAGAATTGCAAGTTTTTTCGATATTGTTGAGTGCCTGCAAAAGGAATATCCTAGACTATTTACAAAATTGACTGAGTCGAGCTACAAATTAACAATTGAAGCTTACTTGGCACAATATTTTCTTCCAAAGTATATGAAAGAAGGTTGGCTCCAAATTGATGGAGATAACTATAAAGTTCAGTTGAGCCCGAATCGATGTTCCTATTGTTTTAAGAGCATTGATGACATTTATATAATTGACATTGACCTTAATCGATATTGTGGGTGGCGTTGTGCAGAAAAATGCCGTTATTACTGCGACCCATATGAAAGTCATCTAGACACTTATCAAGAACTATTTGACAGATTTTCGACTTGGTTACCTCAAACTAGAAAGTACTCAAACTTTATAAAAATGAAAAATACAGATAATATAAGTTGTTTAGTCAAAGAAATTGAAAGATACGTAAATGATGTTCACTTTGATGAGTTTCGATGGCCGTTAGAAGAACAATCCTGCATAGAATCCGAAATATATAGAATGTTACAAGTACTTGATAGAGAGGTAGAAAGATTAAATAAGTTCATCGAGTGATTATATTATTGGGACCACTTTTTGTGGTTTTTTAAAAGAAAGGGATGAAGTATGAATAATAACCATTTAATTAGGGCTTGCTGAACGATTCCTTTAGCCGTTTGATTCGTCCAGCGGAAACCTAAGAAAATACCAGCGAAAAAAAGTGAAAAAGAAGAGTCTCAGACGGTATTCCAAATTCATAACGAGAAATTGCAAGGAGATAACAGTTTCACTGGTTTTTTCAAAAACCGTCGACAAGCAAAGCGGGAATGATTCAAATAGCGGTAGATATCTTTGCCTGGCAGTGAAAAGCTGTGCTCCCCTTCAACATGGATTTACAAAATTGCCGCCATCTTCGAGGCTTGAAATTCCTTTTATTTTTGTACAAAACTTAGACTTTTTCAGGGGAAACTAAGTAAAATATATCGGTATCAATAACGAGCCTCGTTCTTAAGGCCGATGTATTCAGAAATAGATATCGCTTGCTGCAATAATATCTTACAGTTCTTATTTACGAATATCCTCGAGAAATTCTCTTAATAAATTTTCTACTTTTTGTGGAATATTCGAATCGAATTTAAAACTCCAATAGTTTTTCTTAGGTGTAGCTTTAAAACCATCATTTTCAAATCGAGTTATCCACTTGCTTTGAATATCTAAGGAAAGAACAGGAAACCCAACAATAACTTCTCCAGGATAAAAACCTAAGATGTCCAAACCGTTTAATTCAAGAATTTCACCTCCTTTTGTCGGCCTTATATAATAGGTATCAAATATAAATTGTGGGACTTTAATCTGATCTCTACGTAAATCTCTACTAAAAGCTTTAGATGTTGATATATATTCATCTAAACGTTGTCTAAGTTTGTATAGCATAGGATATTGTTTAAGCCCCTCAATATCAAGCCATTCTCAAATCATTGTCCACGAAAGAGTTTTTATCAAATCGATATTAATGAAGTCTTTTATATATTGTGGATAGTGATTTGATAAATGGCGCTTTAAAGTAGCTTCTTTCTCCATGGTTACAAGGTAGAGATAATAATTATCAATATTGTACAGCTTGCTAAGTATATTCAATTGCAATAATTGTCTAAAAGGTTGATACAATAAAAAGTTTTTTCCAAAATTTGCTTCCAACTTCAGTTCAAGACAACATTGTGCATTGTCTGCAACCATATACACATCAAATTCTGTGTTCATTGCGGATGCTATTGCATGCCTTCGTAACATGGAAATATCATCATCAAATCTTACTTTTTCACCCAAGATTCACTTGCCCACGATGCCATACTGTTCAAATCTTTTATACCAAGTTCAGGTTAACAGCTTCTTCGCTGAATAAAGTGAACAGTACCTGTTAATACTGGAAATTAATAGACCAGTATTATGGAGGTATTTTCATATGTTTATAGAGATTAATGAGTTAGACAAAACGATGAATATCCCAGAGCCATGGTATATTGACAGGTGTAAATTCAATAATGAGTTACAACAACTTGATGTTTTCGTGAAGTACCGCAAACACTGAAATTTGATGCGCTTGTCTTGACGATGGCTAAAGATATGCCCATGAACGCCATTGCGCGCCTTCTCGGTGAACATGATACTCGGTTATGGCGAATCCTACATTATTACGTAGAACAGGCCATTGAAGCCCAAGATCTATCCCATGTTACGAAAATCAGCACGGATGAAACCTCATCCAAAAGAGGGCATCATTATATCACCATCTTTATGGATGCGGATCAAAAGGTCGTCATTTACGCTACAGAAGGGAAAGATGCTGAAACCGTCCGTGTTTGTTAAGAGCATCTGAAAGCTCACGGCGGTCAATCGGAAAAGATCAAAAAAGTTTGCATTGACATGTCTCCAGCTTTCATCAGGGATTTAAGGAAAACTTTCCTAAAGCAGCCATTACGTTTGATAAATTTCATGTCATGAAGAATGTCAATGAATCCGTAGACGAAGTACGACGCAAGGAGCAAAAAACATGTGCCGATCTAAAGAATACACGTTACATCTGGCTAAAGAATGAAAACAATTTGACAGCGGAACAAAAGAAGGCTTTAGATAAATTGAAAGACTGTGACTTACAAGCTGCCAAAGCGTATCGGATGAAAATCTGCCTTCAAGAAATCTTTCGTTATCCGTCTTCGATTGCCCCAATGGTATTAAAGGATTGGATCCAATGGGGGCTTCGATGCCGATTAGAACCTATGGTAGAAGTAGCTCAAATGATTCAAAAACACTATGACGGGATTGTACGTTTGTTTACATCCCAGCTGAATAACTGCCTTCTTGAAGGCGTTAACAGCCTCATTCAAGCTGCGAAACGAAAAGCCCGTGGTTATCGATCCGTTGAAAACTTAGTGGCCATGATCTATCTCATTGGCGGAAAACTTACATTTAATGATCCTACATCCAAATAAAAAAGAACCGTGAACGGTGTGGAGCCACGCTTCGCTCGCCGACCGAACCCGATTCCCTTGTCCACTATTTTCAAAGATTTACTGGAAATTGATAGAGGGAATCTATTTTGAAATCACTGCTAGTGGCGAAGAGACACAAAACACTTACTAATGTTTCAGGAAATTCGCCTTCTTCATGTTCCCATTTCCATGTAAAAACAAGCTTTTCATATGGGACAATTTGATTGGTCCGCGATGACCATCCTCAGGCTTGGAAGTAAATCATCAAAACTTCCCATCATTGGGCAAGGTGGGGATCAACTATTTTTATTCAAATAGGCACACCTTCAAACGTGTGCTCTTGAACTTATTGATCAGCCATCCATTCTTCATTTGAACCTTCATTGGAGTCGGCCTCTGACTCCAATGAACTTCTGTTCTGTTACTTCAATTTGTTTTATGATCGGTATGAAAAATATAGTATTCACGAGGGCGATCAGCTAAATGCAGTTTCTTGTATTCTTTCCAAGCAAGAGTTGGGTCAGGAAAACTAGAAATGACTGCTACCTCTTCAATGAAGAAATGATCATTCTCTGAGTGGGACTTCAATGTTTCACAAACCACCAGATATTCATTTAATCGCTCTGTCGCCCATTGTAGGAAACCATCAAAAGGTTTCTCAGTCGATCAGGGTAATTGGTAATAATCCCATCAACCCGTAATTCTATCATTCGTTCTAAATCTTCTGTTTCATTTACCGTATAACAGATCACTTTAATTCCATTTTGGCGAAAAGCTTCAACCATCTCCCTTGAGACCGTTTCATGAAATAGGTGGACCGAATAGACGTCAAAAGGCAATTCGGACAGATACCGTATCGGGTTAAATAATACTGCTTCATATAAGAGTCCTAACCTTATATTTGGTTGTTTTTCATGTAATTCAGCCAAAAACCGATGGTCAAAGGATGAAATCACAAAATTTTGATTAGACGATTGTTTTTGAAGCCAATTGGCTAATACGTCAACCATTCTTACATCAAAAAAAGGACCCTGCTTTACCTCAATGTTCACAAATAAATCATGGGGAATGATTTTCATCACTTCATCAAGCGTCGGTATGGATGTCCCCTTGTACTGATCAGAGTACCAATATCCTGCATCAAATGATTTGATTTGTTCCAGCGTTAATTCATAAACTTTCCCTGATCCATTTGTCGTTCTGTCAATCGTCTGATCATGTATGACAATGATACTTTCGTCTTTTGTCAAACGAATATCCAATTCTATTCCATCCGCTCCCAAATCGAGCCCCCTTTGAAAAGCAGGGATCGTGTTTTCAGGAGCATAACCGGATGCGCCCCGGTGTGCGATAATGAGTGGTTTGTAGTTTTCCAAGAAATCACCAACACTTCTGTTAATTATATAAGCTGGAATAGTTCCATAAATCTTCCTTACTTGTAGATGCAGCAATCGCACCAGAACGGAACCGTTTATTTTTCATAGGGTGTTTTCTCCCCTTTTACACATGATTTGCTTCATGATTAAATTCTACCACCTGTTTATACTCTTCTTCAAACTCATCTAAATAGGTTTGTTTCATTTGTTGGGTCCAACCAAAAATTCGGGCCATCTCCTCCAATAATATTTTATAATAAGATGCCAGATTATCTCTTTCAAAAAAAAGTCTCCCAGTTCGCCTGATCAGAAAATCATTCAAATTGGCAACCATTTCTTCTTCAATCGCATAATGCATCTCTGCTACAGCAACTAATATATCGGTATTATGAATGGACTGATTGAAATCCAGACCCTGTTTTAGCTTTTCTGCTTTTTCTAATACCTTCAAAGTATTTGTTCCATATCTGTATACCAGAGAGACAACATGTTTCTCATTGAGACCTGACAATTTTGCCATGTCTATTCTTTCATTGATGTATTCCTGCAATGAAGA
This sequence comes from Microaerobacter geothermalis, assembly GCF_021608135.1. Taxonomy (NCBI): domain Bacteria; kingdom Bacillati; phylum Bacillota; class Bacilli; order Caryophanales; family Bacillaceae; genus Microaerobacter; species Microaerobacter geothermalis. Next base: position 31,127 of record NZ_JAKIHL010000035.1, on the reverse strand, counting down.
AGTAAAGTCTCCTCCTGATAGGACGATCTTATCGGTTATACAAGGCTTGTATTTAAAACCATATTCCTCCTTTAATTGACTCATGACAATATCAACTACCCTTTCTGCCATCTTCCTAAAACCAGTAAGTTTCCCTCCTGCGATGGTGATTAATCCTGATGATGAATAAAAAATCTCATCCTTCCGCGATAATTCCGAAGGGGATTTTCCGTCTTCATGGATCAAAGGGCGGAGTCCGGCCCAACTTGATGAGATATCTCCTATCTTTAGTTTTGCATTCGGAAACATATGGTTAACTGCACTTAAGAGATAGTCTACGTCTTCTTTTGAAACGGTTGGTTTTTCAATATTTCCATGATAATTGGTATCGGTCGTTCCAATATAGGTTGAGCTCTCTCTTGGTATGGCAAAAATCATTCGACCATCCGGAACATCGAAATAGACTGATTGTTTTAAAGGGAGTCGGTGATACGGAACAACTAGATGAACTCCTTTGGTAAGGTGAAGTCGTTTCCCTTCCAAAGATCCATCCATATCTCTAAGCTGATCAACCCAAGGACCTGCAGCATTGACAATTTTCTTGGTATAGATTTCATAGATTTTACTGGTCAACTGATCCTTTACCTGAACCCCAATCACCTTCCGGTCCTTGTAAATAAATTGACTGACCTCAGCATAATTAACGCATAAAGCACCATAGGAGTGAGCGGTTTTCATTACTTCGATCGTCAATCTGGCATCATCTGTACGATACTCAATATACAACCCCCCTCCTCGTAGAATGTCTTTGCGAAGCAAAGGTTCCAATTCTTCCGTTTGTTTTTTCGACAGCATCACCCTTCGTTCTTCCTGCTTCACGCCCGCCAATCTGTCATATAACCATAAACCAACAGAAGTGGCCATTTTTCCGTATGTTCCGTTGTCAACCAGTGGCAACAGCATTTTTTCCGGAATTACGATATGAGGAGCATTTTGATGTAATATGGCTCTTTCTCTTCCCACTTCCCGAACTAATTTAATTTCACCCTGTTTCAGATATCTTAAACCACCATGTACCAATTTTGTGGATCGGCTGCTCGTTCCTGCACTAAAATCCTGCTTTTCCACCAACCCGACCTTTAATCCCCGGGAAGCTGCATCCAAGGCGATCCCAGCACCAGTGATTCCACCACCAATGATAATGACGTCCAACTTTCCTTCGGCCATCTGTTCCAAGTATTTCTTTCTGTGAAATGTTGAAAATATATCTGTATTTTCCACTTTATTCCCCTCCCTCTCAAAACCCGACGTTTGGTAGCAAGAAGGGCTTCAAGTTTCTATTCTTCGTCCTTTTCCCAATTCATTGTTCTTTTTACTGCCTTTTTCCAACCCTTGTAAAGCTTTTTCCTTGTTTCATCATCCATACTTGGCTTAAAAACAGCATCTATACTTGAATTTTTTTCGATCTCTTGTTTTTTCCAAAACTCCACTGCCAATCCAGCCAGATATGCTGCACCAAGAGCCGTTGTTTCTGTCACCTTTGGCCTTTCCACATTTACTCCCAATATATCTGACTGAAATTGCATTAATAAGTTATTGGCTACCGCGCCTCCATCTACTCTTAAGGCTTTGAGTTCAATACCAGAATCCTTTTCCATGGCTCCTAGTACATCTTTTGTTTGGTAGGCCAAAGAGTCCAAGGTTGCTCGAATAATATGCTCCTTGGTTGTTCCCCGTGTTAGACCAAAAATTGCACCACGGGCATACATATCCCAGTAAGGGGCTCCCAATCCTGCAAAGGCTGGAACCACATAGACTCCATCTGTATCCTGTACCTTTGAAGCATAGTATTCGGAATCAGGAGCAGTATCTATTAGTTTTAAACCGTCTCGTAGCCATTGTACCGCTGCCCCGGCAATAAAGATGCTGCCTTCCAAAGCATATTCCACTTTCCCATCCAATCCCCAAGCGATGGTAGTTAGCAACCCGGATTGGGAGGAAACCGCTTTTTCCCCAGTATTCATCAACATGAAGCATCCTGTTCCATAGGTATTTTTGGCCATTCCCGGTTCAAAGCAGGTTTGTCCAAATAAAGCCGCCTGCTGATCCCCTGCCACACCTGCGATCGGAATTTCTGCTCCTCCAAAGGTCTGCGGATCGGTTTTATCATAGATTTCACTGGATGGCTTTACTTCCGGCATCATCGAAAGGGGAATATTTAATTCATTCAGTAATCTTTCATCCCATTTCAAATCTTTTATGTTATAAAGCAATGTTCTGGATGCATTGGAGTAATCGGTGACATGACTATTTCCCCTGGTCAGATTCCAAATCAGCCAGGTATCGATAGTGCCAAACAACAATTCGCCATTTTCGGCTTTTTTTCTGGCTCCTTCAACGTGATCAAGAATCCACTTTATCTTTGTTCCGGAGAAATAGGCGTCAATCACCAGTCCGGTATTTTCCCGAATATACTCTTCCAACCCTCTTTCTTTTAGATTATCACAAATATCTGCTGTCCTTCTGTCCTGCCACACTATGGCGTTATATATGGGTTTTCCTGTTGTCTTATCCCAAACCACTGTGGTTTCCCGTTGGTTGGTAATCCCGATAGCTGCTACTTCCTGCGGCCGAATTCCTGTTCTTTCCAACACTTCCCTGGCAACACCACTTTGGGTTCCCCAAATTTCCATCGGATCATGTTCAACCCAGCCCGGTTTTGGATAAATTTGGGTAAACTCTTTCTGGGCTACTCCTACAATTTGGCCGGATTTATCGAATAATATCGCTCTGGAACTGGTTGTTCCCTGATCAAGTGCTAACACATACTTTTTTTCCATCCGTTATCTCCCCTTGCTATTATTTTTACATTTCATCATTCACTTCTTCACTCTATTCTATGTGTATATTAAACTACACTGGTTTATTTCCTTCTATTTATTACGACATATTTCAATGGGATAGAAACATATGTAAATTGTTCTATGAAAAAAGCCAATATCGATAGGAGGAGTAGAGCCCCTACAGATATTGGCTGATTATTTTTTAAAGATATTTAAGTTGACTACAAAAACTTACTCCATTTTTTACATGGACAAGCAACATGATGGCATGACGGGTAATCCTTAATTTGCCTGGAACCTTTGATTCGAGCAATGGCATCTTCAAGTCTTCTCTTTTCAGATGCCAAATTGGCATCATCTACCGATATGGCATAAGGATGATCAATCTCCAAGAAATATAGAATTGTTTCCTTTACAGGGTATTGAAGGATTTCCTTGACAACCAATGTGTAGAGAATGGCCTGAGTCTTATATTTATTCACCAGCTTCTCCAAGTGATCTGCCCGTTCTTTTTGCCCCACCGGAAAATGATTGGTTTTAAAATCAAGGATGGTCGCCTTCCCTTCCTCATCTTTAAGCATTTTATCCATTACTCCGGATATGGTTTGTTCTCCCAAACGGTAGAGAAACGGGATTTCACTTTGCACTTTCCTGTAATTGATCGGATTCCACGGACTATTTATATACCGGTCTATGTAAGGTTTGATTTCCTCCGTCCAGCGCTTGATCTCCCCTGTGTTAAGCCCGTAGCTGAGCAACTCATGGCGAATCAGTTCCTCAGCCTCCTGGGGATGGTCCAACTTCTCTAACACGTGGTGAACCATATTTCCTACATCAATCTGAGAAAGTAGAGTCTCCTTCGACGAAGAAGTGTCACCATCTTTGTCGTCATAAGGAACTTCCGAGAATTGGAGATTGGATTGACTGCCAATCGGAAGTTGAATTCCCAAGATATTTTGTATATAGAAAAGTCTCGGACACTGAAAATAGTTCATCAATGCAGTTACCGAAAGGGTATGGAAATGATTTGTCTCCGGCAGGCTAACGGACTTAAGCAACGGAAATTCCACAAAAACGCCATCAGCGTCTTCTCCAGGATCTTTCTCAATTTCATCCTCTTCTCCCAAACTCATGAATCCATTCATCAATTCTATATCCGTCATATCCTCTGGAATATCGTGTGGAACATCATTTTCTTCATCATTTTCCCCCGATTCGGAAAGTTCCCAGGTCAGTTTCATGCTCCACCCTTCAGCTTCTATACACGGTTGATGACTCCCTTTTAACTCTGACAATTGTTGATAACCCAGATGTTTAACAATCCAATCCAGCCAGTTGTTTTTATATTCCTCTGTCACTCTTTTTGTTACCTTTTGCGAACCAACCAAAAGAAGGTAATCCCTGGCTCGGGTCATGGCTACATACAAGAGTCGCCGAGCTTCCTGCAGTTCACGGCTTTTCTCTTCTTCCTTCAATTCATCAAACATGCCATCACCGATTGGCTTGGATTCTTCCCGATTCAACTGAATCCCCAAGCCGATATTCGGGCGATATATGGCTCTGGAAAAGGCCCCTCCACCCTTTAGCAAATCCCTCTGTAAATCGGGCAGAACAACTACCGGAAACTCCAAGCCTTTGGAGGCATGAATCGTCATTAAGATCACCGCATTCCCCCGGTCTTCAATCACCGAAGCTTCTTCCTCCTGAATCTGCTTTTCCAGCATAACCTTCATATGCTGAATAAAGTCATACAGCTCATAGCCTCTATGGTCAACCCATTCCTTCACCATATCCAGAAACTTCATGACATTGGCCAGTCTTTGTTGGCCATTTTCCAGGGACAGCAGAATTTGGGGAAACCCGGTATCCTCCAATACTTGATGAAGAACAGCATATACTCCCTCTGTTAATCGAAGAAACTTCCATTGACTTAACCACGTTCGTGCCTTGATCAGCTTCTGCCATTCCTCATCCGTTACGGTTTCCGGTTTTATTTCAAGGGAATAAAACGCATGGCGCAAGCTATGGTTTCTTGTCAGCCAAAAAAGGGTCTCATCATTCAGATGAACAAATGGGGAACGCAAGAACCCTAGAAGGGCGATTTCATCCTCGCTATTTTGAATCAGTTTCAACAGATTCAGAACATCCAGTATCTCCTGCTTTTGATAAAACTGCCTCCCTCCAACCACGACATAGGGTATGCCCTGTTCATATAAGGCCTGTTCATACACATGCATATGAGTCCGGGCAGAAAGGAGGATGGCGATATCGCCGTATTGGACTGAAGAAGGCTTTTCCTTTGCTTCCTCTCCCTCTTTTCTCCAGATTAGGGATTCACCCTTTTTCACCATTTCTTTAATTCTACCGGCAATCCGAGCAGCTTCTATCTGACGCCAACTTTCCTCTTCTTCCTCCTCATCTCCTGAGGAATTCTCCTTTTGCCAGCAATAGCCTAACAATTCCACCGTAGGCTGGGTATGTTCCGGACAACGTTGGGCTTCCAAGGGTTCATAAGTCACGTAAAAATCTTTATCTCCTTCTACTTTTATCATCAAACGGCTGAAAAAGTCATTCATATAAGCGATCAACCTTTGCTGAGTCCGGAAATTTTTTTGAAGGGATACGGATTCTCCACCGTGTTGTTTAATGTGTTCCCCAATCTGTTGAAATACCTCCACATCTGCCCCCCTGAATTTATAGATCGATTGCTTTCCGTCACCAACAACAAAAAGATTGATTTTTTCACCTCGGGAAGAGAGCAAATCAAAAATCGCTTTCTGTAAGCTGTTGGTATCCTGAAATTCGTCAACCATCAGGTACTTTATTTTTTTTTGCCACTTTTCCACCACATGATGGTGTTCCGTAAGCAGTTTGACGGTAAGGGTTTCCAGATCACTGAAGTCCACCGCATAGCGGCTTCTTTTTACTGTTTCGTAAGACTGGGTTACTTCCTCCACTAAAGATACCAAGGCTTTTACGACTTCGACATAATGGGGAGCCTCGGCAAATAAAAGAAGGGTTTGCAGGGTTTCCTTTAGCTCTCCGTGAAGCCGTTTAAACTGATCAGACCCTGCTTTCCGCCACATTCCAGCCAATAAATTCTCCATCATGTTTCCGTATGCGTCGGTGTAAGTACCGTCCCATGTTTCGATCAGAGAGGAATACTGCCGAAATTGATCCCGCCAACGACGATAGATGTCAAGATAGGTGGGCGGCCTCTTCTTGCCAAGGCCCTTTTCTAATAATGCAAATTCTTCTTCCAACGCATCAAAGAGTTGAAACAGACGACTCCTTGCCTGCAAAAATTTCTCCTTTCTCCTGAACAGTGACTTTTCCGTCTCTTTGATGACCGTTTCATCGCTCACATGATAGGTTTTGAGAGATTCATATAGGGAATAGACAACCTGTTGCAGCAAAAAGGAACTTGAAAATTCCGCATATAAGAGACGAGATCGCTCATCTCCCTTTTCCAGAGCCTTTTCTACCATTTCCTGAATCGTTTCCTGTAGAAGAAGACTTGCCTCGGTTCCATCCAACACCTGAAAATGAGGATCAACCCCTGCCTCCAAAGGGTGGTCACGAAGAAGGCGGGCACAGAAGCCATGAATAGTCGTGATCATGGAGTAGTTTAATTCCTTCCGTTTCTTCTGCCAGAACCGTTTTTCTTCATCCTCCTTTGCTCTTCTAGCCATCTTAGTAACCGCAGAACGTATTCTTTCTTTCATTTCAGCGGCCGCTTTTTCCGTAAAGGTGATGGCTACAATCTCATCGGCTCGAATACCATGATTTAATTTCTCAAGATATCTTTCGGTTAACACCCAAGTTTTCCCCGAACCGGCACCCGCTGAGACTACCAAATTTTTATGCAGTTCCGTAATCGCCATCTCCTGCTGGGGATGTGGTTTTGGGTTACGAATCATTTGAGTAATGGGCTTCATCCCGTTTCTCCCCTCTTTTCTCCAAAAACTTTACCCTTCTTTCCAATTGGACAGGATCCATACGGTATACAGCTTGATCCGCATAATAGGTGGCTGGTGTATGTTCAGGGAGCATGTGGAATTCTCCGCGGCGCAGTTTATGAAACAATACTCCAACGGTTTGCAGTGCATCTTCCATAGCGTCTTCTAAATTCTCTATGACGCCAGATCTGGTTCTCGAAGAGATTCCGGCATCTTCCTTCCTTTCCTCCAACCACATTCCTAGCTTTTTAAATTTTTCCTTTCCATTCAGGCTGTAAAACCCTGCTCCGATGGGTTGGGCATTTATCTTCTTGGTTTCTTTCAACCATGTCTGAACGGCTGCCAGATACAAAGGAAGCTGAAAATTCCGCCCTTCTTCCACATCTTTGTACCCCTTATACCGTCTTCCCAATTGCAGCTTATAGTCATAAATAACAAAGGATCCATCATCATGGATATCGATTCGATCCACTTTCCCATATAAACGTAAAGATGTGTCACCCAATTTCAATTTCACAGGATGAGGGATCGATTCAGGATCTGTTTTTTGACCTTCGATGACAGGTAGACCAAAGGAAAATTCAAAATGACTAGGTTTAAAATCATGATTTTTCTCATGGGCCAATTCATGCTTTAGCCACCTTAACATTTCCTGCTTTAATCGTTCCTTTTCCAGATTCCATATATAGGAATTGACAAAGAGGGGGTGGTTGGAAAATACTTCACATTCCCGCTCAAATACATGGATTAGCTTTTCTGCCAGAACCGATTCTTGAAGTTGGGAAAATGGCTTGCCTCGTTCTGCCTCATAAACCTGGCGCAGCACTTCATGGAGCAAGTTCCCTTTTTCCACTGGCGTGATCTCCTGCCGCATCTCATCCACCGGTTTCACCCCCAACACCCGGGAAAAGAAAAAGGTAAGGGGACTTGCGGCATATTCGTTGATAAAGGTAATGCTGTAGGGCCTGTCTGCAGAAAAAATCTTCTGTATTTCCTGATGAATACGGGGGTCAGTTAGTCTTCCATCCCAGGGACCAAAGGGACCCGACCACCTGTTCCTCTCCACATGGATTCCCTGGATGACATGCTGCCAAAACACTTTTTCCTGTGAGATCAGCTTTTTCACAGAATCCTCCCCATAGGAAGCAGAATATGCCATGTGCTGTGCCAGCCAACGGCGGAGCTCCTGTTGATTGGAAATGTCCCGTTTATCCTCCGGAAAAAATCGCGTCTTTCTCGCTTCCGAAAAAATGACTGGCTGAGCCCAATCTCCCGGTTCCACATTCTCCTTCATCCAGTCCACAAAGGAAGATTGTAACACCTTTTCATCAGCCTTGGGCGAAACAAAGGAAAAAATGATTCGTTCTTTGGGTAAAGAGACGGTCATGAGAAAGAACAACCGCTCCATTTCGTTATGATAATGGCTGGCGGGCAATATTTTCCCCTTTTGCTGGAAAACCAGGCGTTCTGCATCTCCCATCAACCAGTTTTCCCGGTGTATCAATGGAAAACTTCCTTCATTCATCCCCAATACAAAGACCGTATGAAAATCATCTCCCCTGGCTCCAGATGGATCCAAAATGTGAACACCCTGTGGTTCACCTTTAGCAATGGTCACCATTTCTCCATGAAGGACAGAGACCCACTGTTCCAAAAAAACTGGAAAAGAAAGGATGTTGTCATCCCCAAGAATCAAGGATATTTGCTTCATTTGCTGCAGGGAACTATCCAATACACGTATAACATCTTGATCGCGATTCAATTGATGCCAAGTATATTCTTTACGGTTCATCAGTCGAAAGGGAGCATCTTTTAAAGATACCTGATTCATGACCTCATTCAACACCTGGATGTATTGTTGAATGGTGCCCTTCACCGGAATTTGCTCAATCATCTGTTTGATCTGGTTTAACCATTCCTCTAGTCGGTCCAACCACTTGATCCGTTTGAGAATACTTTCTTTTTTCCTCTCTTTTTCTTCGGGAAAATAATCGTCCTCCTCTTCCCCATGCAAGGATTGATTCCCCATTCGATCAAGGGACTCCTGCAGAAAGCTCCTACTCCACTCGATTCGCCTGAACCAAGTTTCTTTTCCATCAACAATCCCCATTTGCTTGATCCAGTTTTCCAACCCCGGGGGCGGTTCTGCCTCACTCCAATTCAGATAAACTCCTTCTCCGGCCTTAATGAGCTGACTTTTGTGCCAATTGGAGGATGCAATTCTTAAAAAGGAAATGAACTGGCGGAAAAGAGGGGTTTCCGCCACTGACGTCAGTTCGGGAATCTGGACGGGAATTCCTTCTTTTGAAAAAATCTCCTGAATCAGGGGAAGATAGCTAGGTTGGTTCCTCACAATCACAGCAATCCCGGATGGGGAAAGGTCCTTCTCCTTTGTCAGGATTCTTTTTATCTCTTTTCCCACCATTTCTATTTCCTTCTTGATAGAACTGGCAGGAAGCAGTTGAATTTGTTCAGGAGCTGGCAATGGTTCATTAAGATCTTGCCGTAAAAGTGCCTCACGAAAACGCCTTAGTTCATGATGAACCCGGTGATTTTCCCCATCGTAAGCCGCATGGACAAATCCTTCCTGTTCAAGGTTCATCAGGGTTTGCTTCATGATTTCATGGAGGTGAGGAATCTCTTCATAAAAGGATGGCTGGTAGGGAAGATAGATTTCTGCCCGTTGAATCCTTTTGATTTTTAACAGTTGAAGGAGGAGGGCATATTGTAGAGGGGTGAAATCCGTAAAATGATCCACCCATAAAGTGTTTACATGTTGTAGAAAAAACGTTTCTCCTGATGAAACCATTTCTTGCAGCAGCTTCGTGGCCACTACCAGCTTTTCTTCAGGGTCCATCAATGTGAACCCGTCTCTTTTCAGCTTTTTTTGATAGTGAAGGTATAGTACAAGAAGGCCACGTTCCTTAGGATTTCGATGAGGATCATCAGCCATTACTTCTGCTTCTTCCTGGGTGATTCCCGCCCTTTTCAATTCTCCGATGCTATGTACCAAGGATTCCAACAAACCTTGAGAAACAGGGATGGAATGAAAAAGATTCAGTCTATCATCTTGCTTTTCCTCTTCTAATATTTGCTCAACTAATTTCATCCTCCCGTATTTTTCTAAGTGTATGGTTCGAATCTTATGTTCTCTGATTAAGCGGTCAGCAATCTCATCAAAGGTGACGAGCTTTAAATCAACGACGCCCGGTGTATCTGCCAAAAGTTCTTCCCGTACTTTTTTCAATAAATGCCGGGTAGGAAGCAAAAATAGAAAAGCATCCCCTTGTCCCTTGCGGATCATCTCTTTTGCTTCCTTGATCCACTCCTGCCGTTTTCCCTGGCCAAATGGACCGGTATACACAACTCTCATAAAAATTCCCTCCCATTGAAGAGGCTGCAATTTGATTCTGTTATTCAGACTTGATTCTGCTATCCATTTATTTTATCATAGTCGCTTTCAAACTGGCTCCATCTTTCAAAGCCTGAACAAAAAAGTAACCGCCCATAATAGGACGGCTACAAAATACAATGTTAGAGTTTTGCTCTTACTTACTTGGCCGGAAACCATTTAGGGAAGAAAAGATTGTGCTTCCGCAAGGTATTGGCGATATAGATAATTCCCAGGATATTAACAATCAGAGAAAAGATCATGATCGGCACCACATATTTGTCAAAGAAACCTGCTGCTCCGGTTAATCCGATAAGCGGCAAAAACTCGGATAGGTGGTGTGCACAACATGCGACCATGGATACGGCTGATGTCCCCGTACTGCCCGCAGCAACCGCACCGCTTCCGTGTGTGCTTTGATGTGCCAATGCACGACGTAAAAAGACAAACAGTCCCATCTGGATGCCAAACCCTATGGCGATGGCAACAATAAGAACTCCTAATTTCTGGAATTGGGCGATCGTGTGATCCACTGATCCCGAGGTGATACTAACCAAAACAAAGTAAAAAACCAACAACCCGATGGCCGCGATTCCACCCATAAGATAAGCACGATGAAAAATCGATTTGGGAATCTGATTTATGGAGGGGGTATCACAGCAAGATGCCCCATGGGACTTTTGAGTTATTGCTGGAGAATTAGACATGGACAAAAACATTCCTTTCTTCATGATTAGTACTTTACTCTATATCTTGATTTGGAGGCTATACCGATGGCAAAACGAAAAATAACCGATGCTGCATTCACTTTGTCCCCCATGTAAAACGATGTTCTTCTGAACCTCCAACTCCTTTTAAGATCAACGTAACCTGCTGATTTATATCCACCTTGGGAGGATTACTCAATTTTAGCGTTCCCTTCATATGATGGGGATCGGGACTGGTGATTTCCCAGTTTAATCCGGTAATACGTTCCCCTCCAACCTCCAGCTTAGCCATTTCCCCAATGGGAAGTGTCGTCAAGTCACCGCTATGGGTAGTAAAAATCAGATCAAATATCCAATCCTTTTGTTCCCTCACAAGATTGTTCCATACGACTTCGATTTCCACATTATTTTTGAAATCCGTTTGAGATGGATTGGTCTGACCATTGGCCGCAGGCTTTGAGCTACTGACTAGAACGATACCACCTATTAGTAAGATTAAGATGATCAAAGGAATCAATGCTTTCTTCATACAGTACTCCCCTCTTAAATTAATAAGACACCCTACAAATAAGATAGCGTATAATTATGAATTTCTTATGTGGGATTTACGTAATTTTATGAAGAAAAGAATCCGTTTTAAACCGGATTCTTCCTGTAATATCCATTAGTTCTCCAAAAATTTGATGAGCAGTATCAGAGCGGCTACCACGACGAAATGAATCCAGATGTGAAAGGAATTAGATAAGAACCCTCTGCCTTTTTTTCTCATTTCTTCACCCCTTCTGTCCCCAAAACCGAAATTTAATACACACTTCCCCCGAAAGTAATTCATATCTTCTAGACAAAATACCAAATAATTATGTATTTCTTATGAACGAAAAATACCCAATTCGTAGGATGAATAAAGGGGCGGCCCATAGCTGAGTCCACCCCTTTATCTTCCATTTTTTAACTTATTTTAATTCGAAAAAATCACTTATTGATAAGCCTTCACCTTATTTAGTGCCTCCTGAACAGGCGTAAAAACGTAACCGTGGGCTTCAGCAACAGCTTTATAAGTTACGAACCCATCTACAACATTTATACCTTTAGCCAAGGCAAGATTATCCAATGCTGCTTGACGGTATCCTTTATTGGCGATCTGCAGGGCATAGGACATCGTTACATTGGTTAATGCCCAGGTAGAGGTTCTTGCAACTGCGCCAGGCATATTGGCCACTGCATAGTGGAGAACCCCATGCTTCACATAAGTGGGATTGTCATGGGTGGTAACCCGGTCGATGGTTTCAATGGAACCGCCCTGATCAATGGCAACATCTACGATGACAGAACCTGCTTCCATGGACTTTACCATCTCTTCAGTAACCAAACGCGGTGCTCTTGCTCCTGGGATCAGTACCGCACCAATCAACAGATCAGCCTTTTTTACGGATTCGGCGATATTATAACTATTTGACATTAGCATTTGAACTCTTCCGCCAAATACATCATCCAAATAACGGAGTCTATCGGGGTTTACATCAAGAAGGGTGACCTGGGCACCTAATCCAACGGCCATTTTGGCCGCATTGGTTCCGACGATCCCCCCGCCAACAATAACGACTCTGCCAGCTTGAACACCGGTTACTCCGCCAAGCAAAACCCCTTTTCCACCCTTGGACTTTTCCAGGAATTGAGCGCCGATCTGGACGGACATCCTGCCAGCCACTTCGCTCATCGGGGTAAGGAGCGGAAGGGAGCCGTTATCCAATTGAACCGTTTCATAGGCAATGGCTACCACTTTTTTGTCAACCAAGGCTTTTGTCAATTCAGGTTCAGGAGCCAGGTGAAGATACGTAAACAAAATTAATCCTTCACGGAAAAAATTGTATTCCTGCGGCAAAGGTTCCTTTACTTTCATAACCATGTCCACATTCCAGGCATCTGCAGCTGTGGGAACAATTTTTGCTCCTTCAGCCATATAGGACTCATCAGAAAAACCGCTACCCAACCCGGCTCCTTTTTCCACCAACACTTCATGACCGGCACCTACAAGGGTTTTTACACCAGCAGGTGTAATCGCAACACGATTTTCATTGTTTTTAACCTCTTTGGGAATTCCAATTCTCACAGGGACTACCTCCTTAAAAAAATCTCTCCTGATACGCTTAATCTCCTTCTTTACTTCGATTATACCCTTTATTTTCAACGTTTTTTTTAGAGAAGTACCAAAATATGTCCGTTATCGTTTGTGGAAATCCACAAATAAAAAAGTTGTCCATTTCTCAGTCTCCCCAAAATCAGCTAAAAACTGTAAATCATCTTGATTGCAAAAATACGGTAAAAAATAATTATTTTTCTGAAACCCTTACCTCTTCATTTCGTAAAGAATTGTGTAAAGACCAAAAATTGATAAGGAGGGGATTACGATGAAATGTCCGATCTGTCCAGACGTAAAAATGCGGGAAATAGAGAAAGACGGGGTACTGATTGATATTTGCCCTGAATGTAAAGGAGTTTGGCTCGACCGGGGTGAATTGGATAAATTGCTTCAGGGAGTCAAGGAAGTACGAGAAGACTTCAATCAATGGTATCATGGTCATCATGGTCATCATGGAAGCCATGGCCACCACAAGAATCATTATGGTAATCCATATTACTCTTCTCATAAAAAACGAAAGAAAACCGTTCTTGATCTTTTAGGTGATATTTTTGATTAAAAAATTAAAACGTTCTTGTAGAAAAAAGTAACCATTGCCTTGGGGGACGGTTACTTTTTTCTTGAATATGTTGCGATTAGTGAAGTTTACCGGGAATCATCCACTTTTCCCATTTTAATATCCAAATACAGCGCCACTCTCTGATTGGCATCATCCAGATCAATATCGGCAATCTCACTGATTCTCTTTAACCGGTAATTGAGGGTATTGGTGTGAATATGCAGCCGGTTTGCCGCAACATTCACCCGACCTGCCGAATCCAAAAAAACTTCCAGGGTCCGAATCAGATCCGTATGATTTTCTCTGTCATATTTGATAAGCCTTTTCAATCTCCAATTCGCATACTTCTCGGATTTGTTTTTCTCCATTAATAAAGGAAGATACCGATAAATCCCTAGATTATCATAAGAAAAGGGCAAATGATCGTCTCCATGAAACATTTCCTGCAGTTTCACTACCTGCAGGGCCTGCTGGTAACTCCGGCCAATCTCCAATATATTTTGTGACACCCCTCCCAAAGCAACTGATGGCTTTGTCCTAGTTTGCTGTTCCTGCCATTGTTCCAGGATCTCCCGTGCCCAATTTTCAGCCTGAGTTCGCAGTCCATCCACAGATACAGGGTTAGAGCCCAACAGAACAATCATCTCATTTTCCCTTGCAACCCATAGGGGGGATTGCCCGCCATTCACCAAGGAGCCCTTTGTCAGGAGAAGATAAGGTAACTCTCGTTTCAACTTATCCATCATTTCCAAATTGGGCATCTGGATAATAGCAACCAGAAAGGTATTGGGCAAGGCAATATTTAACATTTGGGCTTTTTTAATAATACTTCGGGAGGAATTTAGATTTTCAAGGAGAATTTCCCAAAAGAATTCCTTTCTTCCCTTTTCCCTCGGTCCCCGCTGGCTTCTTCTTTCCATGAGCATTCCAGCGACGGTTTTTGCCGCCTTCTTCAGAAGAACATACTCTTCCTTTCCAATGGAACGATGGATTTCCAACACATAGATATATCCTAGTACTTCTTCTCCCTTTCGGATTCCAATGGCTACTCGTTCTCCAAGGCCCACCTGATTCATCGGAGGGATTCGCACAGGATCATCCTGTTCCATCAGGCGTTGGATATATCCTTTTTCCCACAGGCTGGATATCACAGCTTGAGGCACTCTTCTGTTCATGATTGTTTCCCTTCTGGCCGGGTCCGTCACATCATGATGAATACTGTAGGAGAGCAGGTTATGATTATGATCTTCAATGGTTACTGGATTTCCCAGGCGTTCGCTGATCAGGTCAGCCAATTCCTGAAGGTCTGCAACATGAGCGCCATCCAGCCACTCTTCTGCCTGGCTTTCAATTGCTGAAAAATCTATTAGATTCTTATTTTCATGATCAGAAGACATCTTCCCCCTCCTCCTCTCCGGGTTATTTTCTATCTTCATTATACATAAAGTGTCAAAAATAAAAACAAAATCCCCTCCAAGCAGCTTCAAAATCTTTCCTTTCACGGTCTGCTTAGAGGGGACAAAATTCATCTTTCAATAGACTTTGAATCCCTGATGATTCTATCTAATTATTCTGTCATTTTCTAACTATTCTATTACTTTTACCGCATTCTTTCTCAATTCTTCGGGCACTTCGATTCCCTGGGCCTTAGCTGCCTTCAAATTGATGACTAATTCCAGATTCTTGGGGAATTCCACTGGAATTTCCGTTGGTTTCTTGCCATTCAACAGGATATCTGCCGCCATTTCCCCGGTGCGGTAACCCAAATCAAAGTATTCAATTCCATAAGAAGCAAATCCGCCTCTTTTAACGGAATCTCCCTCACCTACAAAAAGAGGAATTTTGTTCTGTTCAGCCACTTGAATGACTGATTCCAATGCAGCGACGACGGTGTTATCCTTTGGAATATAGAAGGCCTGGATCTTCTTGGATACCAGGGTTTCAGCCGCTTGTTTCACTTCATTTCCATTGGCAATGGTCACTTCAACAGGCTCCAAACCCAAGGAAGAGATGGCTTCTTTTGCTTTTGTGGCATTCACCACCGCATTTTGCTCCCCTGCATTATAGATGATTCCAACTTTTTTCACATCCGGAAAATAATCTTTGATCAGTTGGATGGTTTTACTGATGGCTTCCGACGAATTTCGATTTTTTCCTCCTTTTACACTTAAGAAAATTATTTATATGGAAGAAACTAAAGAATTTACTAAGGACAGCCTTTGAGTTCGTGCTTAGCGGAGGGGCTGAAGAACGGGAATTAGCCCTCAAACTGACTCCATCTTTGAAATACCCAGATGTTTTTGAGGGCTCCGTTCTTAAGTCTCGAAGCGGGCTTTCATAACTTCTTCGCCAAACTCAACGTGCGGACGTGTAAATTTTTGATATGAAAATAACATTTTCATATCAATTTGTGACCCGTAGGGTCATGTAAGTTTAGTTCCTTTTTTAAATATGGACGAACAAAAAAAACCGAGGCGACTATACCTCGGCAGTGAGTTGAATGTATTTATGAATCAGCCCTTTCGTTTGGATCAAACCGGATACATGGGGATGGCAGGTAAACAGGAGAATCTGATGATTTCTGGAAACTTCTGCAAGGGTATCGATGGCATAGTGCAACCTCTCCGGATCGAAGTTGACAAAAATATCATCCAGAATTAAAGGAAGAGAGACTTTCCTTGAAAACTCCCCAGCCAAGGAAAAACGCATCGATAAATAAAGCTGCTCAGCAGTTCCCCGACTTAACTGATAAGGTTCCAGTTGTCTTCCATCACCAGTTACCACCAGCAATTTTTTTTCGTCGAGGGGAGAAATCATCTTTTGGTACCGGCCGCCGGTCATGGTGTTGAAGTATTGGGATGCCCCTTTTACCACTGATGGCTGCCGTTCCCTTTCATACACCTCCCGGGCATTCTTCAGGAGATTTTTACACAAGGACAGCACACACCATTCTTTCACTTGTTGTCTTAACAGGGATTTTTTCTCCTCTAATTCCTGTCGTTTCTCAGACAATATATCACTGGACTCCAGGTCAGCTAATTGTTTCTTCACTTGTCCTTTTTTATCCAATAACTGGGAAATGTCTTCTTTTAATTGTAATTCCAGGCCTCTTACCCTTTCTAATTGCTCCGTTAAGGCGGATTCATCTGTAGACAGCCATTCTGATTCCATCTTCTCAAATGCTTCCTTGCTGCCAGCGATGATCACCAATTGGCTTTGTAATTGGATCAACTTATCCTCCAAATCCTTTCTGTCATGATATATCTTATCACGCCTGCGGAATTCCTCTGGGTCATCGGTTCCGCCTGCCGCCAGAATTTCCTCCATTTCCTGATTTGCCTTTTTTCTTTTTCTTTGAAGAATGTCTAATTGCTCAAGGACCGAAGAACTTTCCAGCTGATATCTCTCTTTTAATTCTTTGCATCGAAGATTCTCTTCTACCGCCTTTTTCAATTCGATGATGATTTCGGATAAGTTTTTGTTTTCCTGGGATATGATTCCTGTGTCAGCGATCAGATCCATCACTTTTTGTTCAAATCGATCCGTTTGCTCTTGAATCATCTGTATGTTTTCTTTGCATTCTTCCCTTTCCCTAATCAAGTCCTTGGCCCTTTCCACATAGGGGAACATATCCATCATAGTTTCTATAGAAATATCTTCAGGAAGAGCATTCTTTTCCAACCATTCCCGCCACATCTGTTTCAGACCTTTTAGAATTTCTTCCTTTTCAATACGTTTTAATTTTTCCTTTTCCAGGATTTCATTCAACTTTTTTCGACGGTACTCAATTTGTTTGATTTGATCCTGGATTTGCTCATTCTTCTCATTCTTTTTTCTTTCTTCCCGAATCTCTTCCTCTACCTGATATAAGGTGACTTCCTCCAAATTTCTTAATCCTAACAGATCTGACAACGGTTTTAGCTTCTGGGAAAGATGGAATATCTCTTCATCAAGTCCTTCAATTTGTTGCTCAATCTCCTGTAATTCTTTCATTTTCTGTTCTCTCATCGTTTGAAGATCGCTATTTCCGGAGCCGGAAGATTTCCTACCCAACCATAGAACAATGGAAAGTATGAAAAAGGCGAAAAATGAAATCAACGCACCAAAACTGAATTGATTCAGCCACAAATAAATCGATAAACCGCTACCGATGAAAAAGGTTAGCATGCTGGGCCAAGGTGAAGATTTCCCTGCATTTTTCTTTCCGGCAAATAAAGAGATCTGTTCCTCAATCCCCCTCTTTTTGTCCAACAGAAAGGTTTGGGTTAACTTTTTGTTCTCCAGTTCCCCTTTAAGGGTTCTAACGGATTGCAACGCCTCTTCCTTCTTCTTCAGTTCTTCTTTATTCCACCGATTCAGCCCCATTTGTTCCAGAATCTGCTCCGCCTCTTCCTTCATTCGATTTTCTTCCTCTACGTATCTGTCAATCTCTCTTTTTATCTCTTCTATGGAATGGAAAACATCCGATAGGTTTCCCTGTATCTCTCTGACTCTATTCTTGTTAGATATGGAAGTCTCAAACCCCTTGATCTTCTCTTCCGTCCAAAAGGGGCCCAACAGAGAAATTTTTTCTTCTATCTCTTTATTTAATTGCTCTGTCTTGTGGGAAAGATCATGTATTCTTGACTGTTTTTCCAAGATGGATGAGTAATTGGAAAAAAGAAATTCAAATTCCTCCTTTCTCTCCAGCATCCCTTCGTGAAAAGTAAGGGAGGATATTTTTTCTTCGATCTCTCTTTTCTTGTCTCCCAATGCAGAGATTTCCACATCCAGTTCCTTGATTTGATCCTCCATTTGCTGCAATCGAATGAGGCCATTCTCGGGAAATTGGATAATCTCCGGCATTGCTTTTAGCCTTTCTTTCCCTTCGAAAAGTAAAACCCAAATTTCTCTACCTTGAACCAGCCGCTGAAGCCAATTTCGTCTATCTTGGCAATCGGACAGTTCTTTATTCTTATTGCTCAATTCCTCCTCCAAATCTCTTAGCCGAAGGGTCAATTGATCATATTCACTCGCTTGTTCACTTAGCCGTTCAAGTTCACTCTCCAGGTCTCTCAATTCTCCTAGGGTTTGGTTGATGAGAGGAGTTCTTCCCTTGGGTTTAAATAATTCTCCTAGTTTATCCTCCATTTTCCTTTCTGCCTGCACGACGGAAATCCCGCCGGTCCCCATACCGGCACTATAAATATATCCGCTGATTTCATCCCCCTGCAAAGAATCCAGCTGCTGCAATTCTGTCAATCCAAAGGCAAAAATATTTTTAAATATCCCCTGGGATACCCCCCCAAGAAGCTGTTTCAGCATCTCTTCTCCACCTTGCCGTCCGTGGGAGTCTGAAATGGAAAGCTGATTTCCCTTTCGTTCAATCCGATACTCCACTCCGTACTGGTCCTCAAGGATAAGGCTACCCCCATGAATGGTTCCATGGACGGGATCATACCGTTCTTCCCTGTATCTGCGGGAAGGAATTCCGAACATCATCGCCCGTATAAAGGACATGATCGTTGATTTTCCAGCCTCGTTCGGACCCTCAATCAAGGTTAATCCTTCATGGAGGTCGGTAAACTTTACATCGATCAGCTTTCCAAATCCTTCAATATGAATGTGTTTTATTCTCATTCATCATCACCATTCCATAACCATTCAATGGCCAATTCTTCCGCTTCTTCCAGCCATTCTTTCATCTCATCCATCTCCAATTGGACATATCTTTGAATCTTTCGATTTCCCAAAACAGGATGCAGCATTTCTTCAACCTTACTTTTCAGTTCCTCATCGTTTTGCTTCAAATGGTGAAGGTGACGAAGAAACTCCCCCAAAACATGCTCCTGTTTCATGATCTCCTGCTTATTTACTTCTTGCCCTGTTTTTACGTGGATGGATTCTGCCCAAACAAAGTTGAACCCATCTCCCTGCAAGCGAATTTCCTCCAGTAAATCCTGAACAAAACGGGCATCTTGAAATGATTGATGAAGGCGCCCTTTTCCTTCAATGATCCATCGAACAATGGCTGGCTTTCCTTCCGACTCCATTTGTGTTTCTTCGATGATTCGGCTGAATTGTTGAAGCAGTTCTTCTTCTGTCTGAAGCCCTTGAATAGAAATCCCTTTTACAAACCATCGGATTGAATCCAAGCTTTTGTAGTCTAATTTCACCTTTCCATCAGCGCTCACGTCAACAAGATAGCACCCTCTTGAACCCAATTCCTTCACACTTCTGCCCTGAATATTTCCCGGATAGACAATGGGGGGATCCTGGCGAAGAATTTGACGATGATGGATATGTCCTAAGGCCCAATAGTCCATTTGAGCAGCGACTAAATCGTTTATGGAACAGGGGGCATAATTTCCGTGTTCCGGAGAACTATCCACATTGGCATGAAGCAACCCAATGGCATAGGGAACATCTTCTTCCCGCCTAAAAAGGGCGGCCAAATTCTCTGTAACCTTGGCCCTGGGATAGCTGATCCCATAGATTCTGGCCACTTCCTGCCCACCTTTGCAAAAGGGGACTCCAGATACCTTATCAGAGGGAAATACATGAAGATTTTCCGGATAAGTTAATGTTGCCATTTTTCCATCTTCAGGATCATGATTTCCATGCACCAGAAATACTTGGATTCCGACTTGATTTAACCGTTCCATCCCTTTTTTGAAATATAGCTGGGCCTGAAGACTTCGGTCAGCCCCGTCGTACACATCACCAGCAATTAATAAAAAATCAACGTGTTCATCAACACATAATTGAATCAGTTGATCAAAGGATTGAAAGGTGGATTGACGGATCACCCTTTTGATATGTTCCGGCTGACTGGAGGAAAGTCCCTGAAACGGACTATCCAAGTGGAGGTCTGCCGCATGAACAAACCGAAACCCTTCCATCACTTCACCTTCTTTCACGCATAATGATTTCTCTTACTTAACCAAGGTTTTCCCCTCAGTGTAATTCGTGAAAAAAACCTAATATCCTTTTTTTGCACATTTTCTACAAAGTTACGCCATTTTTTGTTCAAATTTTTTTTAAAAAAATTAATCATTTCTTCATAATTTTCGGATATAACTATGTATAGTACCCTACATGGGTATGGTATATTTTAGTCTATTTATTTATGTTATGGACCTGGCCCCTCGCAATTATCATTATGTTCGGACAGTTTTTAGAAAGGCCACCCAATAAGATAAAAAGCAGTATAGATGGGGGACATTCCTGTCGAGCAGGTTGTCCCCTTTTCCCAAACTGTACGTGATTGATCGTTTCAATTACAATAATTTCACCACTGGATCTGAAAAATACAGTAGTTACCTCAGAAAATGTCAAGTAGGTTATTGGGAAAAATACCCTTTGACCTTCTTCATGACACCTGAAATGCTCATCTGATCTTTTAGCCTTTGGTACATCGCTTTATAAGAAACGGTACCTTCCAATACTTCAAACCCAAAGGTCATTAGCTGAGGAAAACGGGTAATGACTTGATGAGCCATTCGAGTGTTTTGATAAAATAAATGGGCCATTCTCTCAATGATTTTAAGTTCTGCTAAAATCTGGGCATCCACATCCAGCTGATATCGGAGAAAAGCCTCAGCATTGCCATCCAGCGATTCCTTTAATCGTTCATATAGCAATTCCCCGCTCCAAATAGCATAATAAATTCCTTCACCGGCAAAGGCCTCCACCAAACCGGCTGCGTCGCCAATTAAAGCTACCCTGTTCGTCATAATCGGTTGTTGGACCCCACCTGCCGACAAGAATGATCCCTTTGCACTTAAAAACTTGCCGCTTAATTGGCGTCTTGACATAAATTTCATCAACAGTTTCGGCATCTCCTGATGAGCAAAGGTATAGGAACCGATCCCAACTGATAAATGGTTCTTCTTAGGAAAAATCCAGGCATACCCATAAGGGATTATGCCGTAATCAATCACAATGCGGCCCTTATACTTCTCCAGTTCCAAATCATCCACCTGGATTTCATATTCCAAAGCCGATGCCTTTCTCCGCTGTGCCATTAATCCAACTTGTTTGGCAACCAAACTGTTTACTCCGTCTGCCCCTACCACATAACGGGCTTCGTAAACTTGATCTCTGGTTGTAACAATCACTTTATCTTCATGTTCCACTACATCTTTAACAAAAGCCCCTGTCTTCAGATCTGCACCACAGGAAATGGCATAATTCACAAGAAGATAATCCAACTCATCCCTCATTACCGAAAACACAAAGGGATTCCCGTGACGAAACACCCTTTGATTTTCTCCATTCAGCTCCACTTCAAAGGTGTCTACTTCGTCCCGAATTACTGACGAGATATCAATGGGCATTTTATTGAATGCTCTTTTGGTAATACCGCCGCCGCACACTTTATATCGCGGAAGAGAGCATTTCTCCAAAAGTAGAACATCATAGCCTCCTTGTGCCAACTTAGCAGCTAAACAGCTCCCCCCTGGACCAGCTCCCACGATAATCACATCAAATATATGACGATTCACGCCCTTCAACCCCTTTTTGTTTAATACGATACCATCGTATGGTATTTATATCTTATTTTACCTTGTAAATGTAAAAATGTCATTAATAAATAGAAAAAAATCCCCTTTCATACAGAGAAGCATTTGCAAATGGCTGTCTTCTCATACAGAAAGGGGATGAAAGAAAGGGTTTTACATATCCAAATGTACGACGGGCGATGAATTATATGCGTAGATGGTCATTAAGAGGAGTGCCACTGCCAACAACAAAACAATGATGATAAACCAGGCTCGCTTCTTTAATGACATATCCTTGCCACGGTCAATAAAGGGAACAGCAAACATTCCCAATACCAACAAAAGACTCACCCAAGTGGCCCCAGGGATTCCCCACCATTCTTCAACGGTATAAATCCATAGAAACGGCCATAGCGGTTTTGTCACTTCAATGCCAGCCAGAGGTTCAGGACCAACCTTTGGAGAGAAGAAGATGGCCAATAAAATACTTACCCCTAATACAATATATCCATATCCCAATAATGATTTAAAATGGGCAGCAAAGTTATGGCCAGTATTTTTGTATGCTGCCTCTCCTTCATGCTGTTTCCATGGAAGGGGAGAGATTTTTAATTTCTTGATTAACAAAATGTGAATGAACAGCAAAACAAACAGAATTAATGGAAGAATGCTAACGTGAGCAATAAAGAACCGTGTAATGACATCTACGTTTTCTGTGGAAAAGTATCCTGCTAATCCAAATTTACCTGCAATCGCCTGGGCATGCTCCAACGCTTCATTTCCTTCCTGATCCCATTTGGCAATGGTACCGGTAAAGAATAAGCCGATCATGGTCAAAAATAGAAATACTCCTATGAACCAATTTCCTTCCCTCGGACGCTTATATGATCCATAAACAAAAACCCGTAAAAGATGAAGAACAAGGGCAACTAATGCAATTTGTGCAGACCATGAGTGAACCCCCCGAATAACATACCCTAGATACACATTTTCCGTTATATTCCGGATGCTGAAATTAGCTAATTCAGGGGTTGGAGTATACCAGTTAGCCAGCAAAATTCCAGATACCACGGCTATGATCGTGCTGACCGCAGTAATCCCTCCTAATGTATAGGGAAGGGTATTGGCATGGGCAGGCACTTCATAGGCCAGGGAATCCAAACCAAAGCGTTCATTTAAGGTATTGTATATTCTTTTTCCTAACGGTTCTTTTTTATTCGATACATGATGATCAGTTGAATGTTGAACAGGTTGAACTTTTGGCTGAGCCATTTTTCTCACTCCTTTCCTCCAAATTAAGACTTCGTCAATATCAATCCGCCAACAAGGATAAATAACACGGAAGCCGTAATTAATAAGTAGTTTTCAGTAGACCCCTCATACTCTTTTTTATACTCCTGGAGGGGATTTCCAATCGACTCTTCCGTTCCGACGGGGTCCTCACCAATTGCTTCAAATAATGCCTTGGTGGCTTCTTCAAAATTCATCTCATTCGTTAAAGCCATTGCCTCTTCCACTTTGCTGATATCTACCCCTGTAACCTCATCCTTCTTTTCCAATACTTCTTCTAACTTCTGCATAATGACACCCGTATTGGGTTGTCTTTGATCCAGCGCAACGATCGATTGCTTTATGGATAGGACTGCGTCAAAACCCCCTTCTTCCCCTCCGTGGGCAAACACAGGGACAGCGCCTGCCAGGATAACCGTAGTGAGTACTAGTAAAGAGAATAATTTCCTTTTCATCATATTCACCTCCCTAGTGATGCTGCTTTTTCTTTGCGCTTGCCAAATATACCCATATTCCAACAATCAACAATAGAACGATCACAATCGTCCAAATCGTTGCCGCGCCTGTATTACTAGATTCACCAATATTAGTAGCTTCCTGTTCTGACCCTACTTTTTGATTGGACTCATTTTTTTCTGTTTCGATAGTCTCTGTGGTTGCGGACGTACTTTCTGGCTTTTGTTCCTCTGAATTCATGGTTTGTTCTGCTGCTGCTTCAACGGTACCTGCCACTGATCCGTCTCCTTCAATATAGATCAGCATATCCTGGGGTTCTTTTCCTTCCTCTTGAACCGTTTTTAAATAGGATAAGACGACTTGATTGTCCTTAGCAGCAAACATGCTTTCAAAAAGTGCGATTTTCCCCTCTTTGTAGAAGGGAATGGTTTGGTTGTCAAAAGTCAAAGTAAATTGCTCGTTTTCTTCTTTTACATCCGTCACTTTGCCCGTTGGCCCCTCTTTAACACCTAATATATCTAGTATGGACTTCCCACTAGGACCTTTCGTAGATAATGCCATACTAATAATCTTTGCTGCATTTTCCTTTGTAGCTATACCACCAGCATCCACTAAGTCGTGCCATTCACCTTCAAGGTATCCTAATTCTTCTGCCTGTTCGGCAGGTTCAGTGACCTTCTTAACGCCTTGAATTTTTAGCAGCCCGGTTACAACATCCGGTAAAGTTGCTTCTCCCTCAAGATTATCAATAAAACCGTACTCAACAGCTTCTTCTGCATATTCTTTCGGTGTAGGATTTTCGGTATGTCCCTTCACATTAGCTGCCTTTGCCAGCCATGTTGCTAAAGTTAATTTGTCCAATTCAGCAGACGGATCAAAATTTTCCTGGCCCTCAATAAATGGGATGATACCCAATGCCCTTAACTTAACGATATCCGCCTTCGCCGGTGAATCAGCAATATCCTTATAAATTTCCAGTTCATTGCTGATGTGGGCAAAGGCACCTTGAACCAGACCAAAAACTAGACTCAAAAGTAAAAAGATTGAAAAAGTCTTTTTCATTTAAGTTTCCTCCCCCTATATTGAATAAAATTAAAGAACTACCCTCCCCCTCAAAGAATCTCAGGAGACCTATAATACGATACCCCTGTAAGGTAACTTTATCGGTTGATTATGAAAAACTAATTAAATTCCTATCCAGAAATTATGGAGAAAATATGAAATCATTGTTAACTTCTGTAAAGATTATTTATAAAGAATTTGGAATAATAGAAAAGAAATCTGGGAACACTCCTTGTGATGAAAATATACAAGGAGGCATATCGATGAAAAAAATGATTTCTTTGATGATCATTCTGACATTACTCAGTGTTCCAACGTTGGTTTTTGCTGATAATCATCAAAAAAAAATAACTCCCGATCAACAACAGGAGTTAAACGAGCTCCGCAGGCAAATATTTGAGTTAAAAAAGCAAATGATAGAGAAGCACGTCGAATTTGGTATTATTGACAGGAAAGAAGCGGACAATTGGCTAAAAAAGATAGAAAAATCTCATAAACGTTTTAAAGATGTTGGATATATCCCCTGTAAAGAGAGAATGAAAAATAAAGGTCATCCAGAACACGATATAATGACGACACCTTAACTTGATCACTTATAGTATTAAACCCCCAAGCTTGAAAAACGGCTTGAGGGTTTTTTGCTTCATGAAAAGTCTAGATGTAAAGATCTACTACCTTACCATAACTAACTTTTCATCATGTTCTCCATCCAATTGGTCCATGGCATCCGGCAAATCATCAAACCATGCCGCTCCTTCGGGAAGATCATAAATCATAAACTTTCCGTAGTCCTCCGGATTTCTAGCCTGATGATACTTTAAATATATTTTTCCATCCTGGACCGCTAGGATCTCAATTTTTCCTGAACTATGGCTCATAACATATTTTACACGCTTGCCCAGACCAGAAGTCATGGCCTTCGCTTTTTCTATAATATCGTAAGCTTCAGCAAAGGTCAGTACGAAGCTTGCATTTCCTGCGACAGGACGGTTTTGAAAGAAGTAATAAGGGGTTACTCCTGCCCATGACAATTTATTTAATAATTCCGCCAACACCTCCGGTTTCCCGTTGACTCCCTTTAATACCGGGGTTTGGTTTACGACGATAACGCCTGCCTTCTGTAATGCAGCAATGGCCTTATAGGAATGTTCCGTGATTTCCCTGGGATGATTAAAGTGAGCCATCACATGGATTCTGGCATCCGGCCTGGAATACTTGGATAGCACGTTGAGCAGCTCTTCATCTTCATATATCCTCATGGGATTGAAAGCCGGTAGCTTTGAACCCATACGAATAATTTTTACATGGGGAATTTGCCTTAGGGCGTGAAGAATGGATTCTATCTTTTTAGTTGCCAAAATAAGCGAATCCCCGCCAGTCAACAGTACATTATTGATTTCAGGATGGTTGGCGATATATTCGACACCTTCTTTTACATCCATAGAAATTTCTTTCACATCATTACGAAACAATCGTTTTCTGAAACAAAATCGGCAGTATGCTCCGCATACTTCTGATACCAACAAAAGAGCGGTGGTGCTGTACTTGTGTTGGCAGCCTTTCGCTACATAATTGGTGTGTTCATCGGACGCATCCCACTTACCGTACTCCTCTAGCTCTGATTCATTGGGAATAATTAACTTCCGAATGGGATCATCGGGATCTTCCCAATCAATCAGGGATAGATAATAATCATTGATACGAAACACGAACTTATCGGTAATTTTGGCTAATTTCTCCTTTTCGACGTTTGTCAACCGCTCCAACTTACGGATATCGGTGATATAACGCATGAATCCTCCTCCTTATTCTAAAGTTATAAATCATTATATAGATGATCTTGATATATTTATTTTATAAGATGAACAGATATATGTCAAAAATGAAATAAATATATAATTGTAAATTAAAAGAAGGAAAAATTCAACCAAATTTTTTGGTGGAATTTTTCCTTCATCTCATCATTCTGCTATATTTTTTTCAAGGATCAAGGACCTACCATTTTGCCTCAACTGAACGATCCAAAGTGACATCCTTCAATTGGAGGAGCGGTGTTCTCTCCTCTACATCTTGCAGTTCTTCGGAAGTAATCCATATATGAAATGGTTCATAGGCCGGACTCTCCAAGAGCAATAAACCGGCATGATCCCTCTGAAAAATAATAGCCCTTTCCGTCCCATCTGCCAAACGAAAACAAAAAATATATGCATTTTGATCCTTATCAAATAGCCATGCATATTCATAATGACCGGCTCGTTTATTGACAATATCCTTCCACTCAGGAACAGATAGTGCCAGATACGTCTCACCAAGCCATTCATACCAACCCCCATCCTGAGGATGAATTCCTTCGCTTACCGTGGGTTTATAAAAAGACATCTAATTAACCTCCATTCCTCCTCACATCCAGTTCAGTGAAATCTGTCGTTTTCATTTCATTTTACTGGAAAAAGCCCAATTTAAAAAGGGACAATGAGCAAAATAGGCATTTATACATATGTTAAGATTGGGTTTATCAAAAGATGAAAGGAGCTTGGATCAATGTCCCATACAGATGACAGACAAGTCGAATTTGGTTTCCATGTTCATCCCTTTGGTTTCGGTCCCTTTGGTTTCTTTATTCCATTTCTATTCCTTCCATTCTTATTTGGAGAATCGCATCACGTCAAAAAATATGTGGTAAAAGAAGGTGATACTCTCTATAAAATTGCCAAACGCTTTAATATTCCTTTACAAGCTCTAATTACAGCCAATCCACATATTGAGGACCCTGATGAAATTATGCCAGGTCAGACCATCAACATCCCCCGTATGCCAATGATGCCGATGATGTCCATGATGCCCCCCATACAGCCAATGCCGATGATGCCACAGATGCCGATGATGCATCCCATGCCTAATCATCCACATGGTTTGCATTCCATGCAGTCGTATCATTGGATGACTGATGAGTCAAGCGAGTGGGGAGAAACCTCATCATCTTGACCTAATCCACAAAACCTCAAAAACATCTGGGTATTTCAACGTTGGAGTCAGTTTGAGGACTCATTCCAGTTCTTTATACTCACAGTTACGTACGAACTCGAAGGAGTCCTTAGTGGATGCTTTAGTTACTTCCATATGATTTCATCAGGTGTTTAAATGACCGATAGCCATCGAAAAAAATCCCGTATCATCAATAAGTTGGTACGGGATTTTTATCTTTATTCATGCCTTTTCTTTTCCAAATTTACATTCTTCTTTTGAGATTCCTGCCTAGCCCTTGGCTTCCCTTGATACATCATGAGATCGGCCTTCTCAATCACCTTTCTCAGGTTACCAAAATCATCAGAATAAATACCAAATGTCACTTTAAGCGGACTTACACCCGCTTGTAAAAAATTATATCTTTCAATCTGCTGTTTTATCCTCTCTTCAATCCGTTTGGCCTGATCATATCTGGTATTGGGTAAAATCACAAGAAACTCGTCTCCTCCAAAACGAATAAGCAAATCGGTTTCTCGAATTCCATTTTTGATTAATTGAACCGTATGAATCAAACGTTCATCACCAGCAATATGGCCATATTGGTCATTAAACTCTTTAAAATAATCTAAATCTACAAATATTGCACTGCAAGGCCGCCCCTTTTCCTCAAAGGATTCCTGCAGACGAACTAAACAATTGCGATTAAATGCTCCTGTCAACGGGTCTGTAACCGCTGTAAATTCTAGGGAAGTCATCAGTTTTTTATTTTCCCTCAAATATAAAAACTGCCTAAACGCAATGAGCAAGATGAGGAATACTCCTAGGTCAATTAAGTTCTTTTCCCACCCCTCATCACCAGCACGATAACGGCTGACCAAATAGATAAGGGACCAGACAAATATGGCTAAATAGGGATAGGTATTATACACCGTTTCATCCTTATTTTTTATCAAGCCTTCCCAATGGATTCCCTCGTATGATCCACGTCTGTCCGGTCGTTTTAACAGGATGGCAAATACAAGGGAGAGGCGAGAGATGACATTTGCCAAAGTGATAATTAGCTTACCCTGAATCAACGAGTTGGTAGATAAGACGAACATGGAATCTGCAATTAATCCAAAAACAAAGGAAATTCCAATCAATATGGTAGAATAGGAATAGAATTCCTTTTTATCCCCCAACCAAAATAAATAGAAATAAAACATGAGAATTAAATCGAGAATAGGATATGAAAAGTTTAATAAATTACGGGATATCTCATTAGGTGAAAAAAATATGACCGGCCCAATGACAAAGTACCAGACGGAGGAAAAAGCAACGATAAATATAATGGATGCATCTAGTAGCTTATGAAATCGTTTCTCTGCAAAAAACCAATTTTTCCTTCTCTGAAAAACCAGTAAAAAAAGAAATAAATAGAATAAAAGATAAAAAAAATCAGCCGATGAATGATATACGATATGTTCATTCTGATTCTTCAACAGATTAAAAATGGACTCTCCTATCGTAAGAGAAAGAAGGGCGAGGGAACCAAACAGAAAATACCTGTCCCGTTTTTTCCTATACAGGTAAAAAGATGCTCCTGTAGCGAGTAAAATGAATATTAACTGTATAGATAACAGGATCCCCTCCATATCCTTCACCTCCCCCACACCAGAATACCTGATATCATGATGATATCATATAAGAGCATAGCATACTACTGATGGATAATCCCAGTGATATAACCCAGTGTTCATTCTACATAGAGAAAACCCCGGCTTTTTAGCCGAGGGCAGTCTATTCTTTCGGTTGTCAGTTTAAAATATACACATTTCTGTAATCCACACCATGTTTTCTTGCTTTTTCAATCGATTCTACATACAGATCGATCACATTTCCTTTAATAGCTCCACCGGTATCGGCTGCCATAGCAAAACCGTATCCTTCCACGTACAGATATGTGCCTAAGGGAATCACATTTGGATCGACCGCCACTAATCCTTTTCTTACAAAAAGCCCCATCCGGGTAAAAACTCCGGGAACAGTCGGCTCCCCCTTAGAATAAGCGGTGGTTTTCATTCCTTCTATTTTGGAAGTGTAATAGATGGTTATCCCGTCTACCTGAGCCGTCTTTAAATTAGTCCTGGGCAAATATAGCCCCCGATACACAAAAGAAGCGGCTTCTGCCACTGTTGATATCTTTTTGGGGCGGAGCAAACCATCAGGATAAGCCTTTGTTATTCCTTTTTGTAAGGCATAGGCAAACGGCCTTCTTGCCCAATCTTCGAGATCCCACTGGTCGGGAAAGGATTTTAACGCTTCAGTTGCCTCCCCCCAAGGGATAACCTGAGCTTCCCTCATTTTTCCCTGGGCCCTAACCAATAGAGTAACCATTTCCTCCCTCGTCAGCAGATCATTGGGGTAAAAATAGTTGGTTTCCCCTTTTTTTGTGCCGTTCGTCAGTCCTATTTGAAAGGCCATTTCCACATATGGATAAAACCAATCGTCCGGATTCACGTCTTTAAAATGGTTTCCGATGGTAGGAACGGGTGATATTCCTTTTCCCGTTAAAATCATATAAATAAATTGTGCCCGGGTAATCGGTTGATCTGGTGTCAATTGATTTCCATTATCCAACCGAATCATCCCCTGTTGATATAATTGACTAATATCTTCATAGGCCCAGTGATTTTCTGGAACATTGGGTAATAACGCTTGATTATCTGCCAGTGTTTGTTCTGTTGATGTTTGTTGAGATACGGGATTTTCGCTCGGTGTTAACTCCTCTGCAAAAACTATATATGGCAATATGGAAAGGGCTATTAGCAAAATAACCAGTTGCAGACGGAGGAATATCCTTCGTTTCCCTCTCATGTTCAACCCCCTTATGATGCAATGATGTTTGTGGAACATTATCCTATTCGACATAAATAAAAAAAGTCCTGCTAATAATAAAAAAATAAACTTACCGCCACTTATTACTCAGATAGAACTAATAAATTTACAGGTCCACTAGTCAAGTCGGGCAAGAAGTAATCATAGTCCGCTCGAACCAAGAGTATGGAACCCCAAAAACAGATGGATATTAGTAAATTCATTAGTTTGATCGATCAATATATTTTGAGAGATAAGTAGCAGTAAGCTTCTGAACGAGTTCAATTAGTTTTTCTTACTTACAACAACTCAGAGGTCAGCTTCGCCTGGGTGAAAAGAAGCAGATAATCTCTTCCCCCTGCCTTGCTGTCGGTACCAGACATGTTAAATCCGCCAAAGGGATGTACCCCTACAAGGGCTCCGGTACACTTGCGG
>NZ_JAKIHL010000034.1 GCF_021608135.1 Microaerobacter geothermalis | reverse complement strand
CCTTGAATCAGTTGTTCAATGACTTTGTAACGCTTCAACTCTTTTTTGCTCAAAGTTATTCTCTCCTGTCCCATAGTGACATTTTCACTGATGCGTTACAATATGACAATATCACAGACGTTCAACATTTAAGAATAATTATATTGACAATCATCTTGTCACCCTGCTATAATAAACAATTTATTTGACATAATAAAGGTTAAATGGTATAATTCAGATAAGTGAGGTGGTAATTTCAATGGCAAAAAATGCACTTTTGGATATTAAGCGAAGCTTAGATGCCCATAAAGGAGAAAAAATTATTCTTCGGGCCAACGGAGGTCGTAGGAAAACCATTGAAAGAACAGGAGTTCTCGAAGAAACATACCCTTCAGTTTTCATCATAAAATTGGATCAGGATCAGCACTCTTTTGAAAGAGTTTCCTACAGCTATGCAGATATTTTGACTGATACGGTGGAACTGACGGTTTGTACAGAAGGTGGACAATTAAAGATCTCATACGTGAATGAAAACAGTAGGTAGTTTCTACTGTTTTTTAAGCTTTTGGACATACTAAAGATGTCAGCTGCGGAAAAAGGAGGTTACCATGGCTCGGCGAAGAGGCATCATGACCGAAGAATTTAAGGAAGAACTAGCTAAGGACCTAGGTTTTTATGATGTCGTAAAAAGAGAAGGGTGGGGAGGAATAACCACCCGGGATGCTGGAAATATGGTAAAAAGAGCCATTCAAATTGCAGAGCAAAGTTTAGCAAAAGATCGCCAATCTTAAATCTGCATGCTGACAGGGGGTTAGGGTTTCTTAACCCCCTTTCTTTATTTCAGCTCTGGAAACCACCGTCAACAAGTGATAAAATGTATAGCGCATTGTACATAATTGAACGGCCTTAGGAAGAAGAAGGTGAAAGAATGAACATATCAATGAAGGCTCCGGCTAAGATAAACCTGTTACTTGATGTGTTGAAGAAACGGGAAGATGGATATCATGAAGTAGAAATGATTATGACAATGATTGATTTGGCAGACCGGTTGGATATTTCCTTAAGGGATGATAAATTGATAACGGTTTCCTGTTCAGCAGGTTTTGTGCCATCTGATGAACGAAACTTAGCTTATCTAGCAGCGAAATTGTTTAAGGAAGAAATGGAAATTAACCAGGGGGTTCATATATCCATTGACAAGTATATCCCGGTTGCCGCAGGATTGGCTGGTGGAAGCAGTGATGCAGCTGCCGTATTAAAGGGATTAAATCAGTTATTTCAGCTGCATTTACCATTGGAACACTTATTGCCCATTGCCAATCAGATCGGATCTGATGTAGCTTTTTGTTTGTACGGGGGAACTGCTTTGGCAACAGGACGAGGAGAAATCATTACTCCAATTTCATCTCCCCCGCCCTGTTGGGTAGTATTGGCCAAACCTCCAATCGGTGTTTCTACTTCTGAAATATATAGGCAATTGCAAGTAGAATCCATTGAAAAACACCCGAACACAAAAGAGATGATTGAGGCCATTGAGAAAAAGGATTTTCATCAGATTTGCAACCATTTAGGGAATGTTCTTGAAGAAGTTACTTTGAAGCTTTATCCAAAGGTAAAGCGAATTAAAGAACAGATGATCCGTTTTGGAGCAACCGGGGTTTTGATGTCC
This sequence comes from Microaerobacter geothermalis, assembly GCF_021608135.1. Taxonomy (NCBI): domain Bacteria; kingdom Bacillati; phylum Bacillota; class Bacilli; order Caryophanales; family Bacillaceae; genus Microaerobacter; species Microaerobacter geothermalis. The sequence continues at coordinate 38,005 of NZ_JAKIHL010000034.1, read as the reverse complement.
GGAAGCGGTCCATCCGTTTATGGATTAGTCCAGAGAAGAAATCAGGCTCAACGGATTTATAATGCATTAAGGGGATTTTGCCAAGAGGTTTACGTCGTTCGCTTACTAGGCGATTATAAAAACGACGGGAAACTATTGCAAAAAACCGTATAAAAATGTTATAGTCTCTACATAATATTCGGTTTTGGAGGATTTTTCAGTGAAAAAATTAAGGAGAAGTGCACGTTTAGTTGAGATTACATATCAACTGATTTCTCAGCCCCATACCCTTTTCCCACTGGCCCATTTTGCAGAGCGGTATGAATCAGCCAAATCATCCATAAGTGAAGATTTGGCTATTATTAAGGAAACCTTTGAAGCCGAGGGCATTGGTCAATTAAAAACCTTAGCAGGAGCAGCCGGGGGGGTGAAATATATCCCCCTTATGGATAAAAAAATCATGGAGTCATTTCTTCAGGAGATTTGTCATTCCCTGGAGAAACCGGAGCGGATCCTCCCAGGCGGTTATTTATACATGTCTGATATTTTAGGAAATCCTGCTATATTAAATCGGATTGGTAAAATTTTTGCCAGCGTCTTTGTTGATCAAGGAGCAGAATTTATCTTAACTGTAGAAACAAAAGGGATTCCCCTTGCCTATGCCACTGCTCAATATCTGCAAATTCCGGTTGTGATTGTTCGAAGGGATAATCGGGTGACAGAGGGTTCGGTGGTAAGCATTAACTATATTTCCGGTTCAAGCAAGAGAATTCAGACCATGTCCCTAGCAAGGAGGGCATTGGTTGAGGGAGCAAAGGTCCTTATCATCGATGATTTCATGAAGGCTGGTGGAACGATTAAAGGTATTATGGATCTCCTTCAGGAATTTGACGCCGATGTTGTCGGCACCGGAGTCTTTGTTGAAGCGGAACAGGCAGAGGAAAGGCTGGTCGAGGGATATGTATCCTTAGCTCAGTTAAAATCCGTTGATGTTAAAGATAAGCTGATTAAAGTCGTTCCCGGAAATCTGTTTCACTGATAAAAAAATTAAGATTTTTTCATTGGATAGGAAGGAATTTTGCGGATTGTGTTGAAATAATTCACCAAGCTCCCATGATGGAAAAAGGTGGTGAAACAGAATGGAAATTACTGATGTAAGATTGCGTCGGGTTAATACGGACGGGCGCATGAAAGCCATCGCTTCCATTACCATCGACAATGAATTCGTTGTCCATGACATTCGAGTCATTGACGGAAACAATGGTATGTTTGTAGCGATGCCGAGCAAAAGAACTCCAGATGGGGAATTTAGGGATATAGCCCATCCCATTTCATCCTCCACGAGGGAAAAAATTCAGTCGGCTGTTTTAGCTGAATATGAGCGTGTTGGAGAAGAAGAGCAACTGGAAGAAGGAGCTTAATATTTACTATCGGGGGACTTCATCAGAAGTCCCTTTTTCATGTGATTCCTACTAAAGATCTATGACCCTTCGGGTCATGAGCGTTAAAATCCATGTCTTAAGAACCGGAAAAGAAAGAATTTCCTTCTTCTCTTTGTTGCAAAACTGAAATGTTTAAGATATAGTCAGTATGGAATGTTTGAGGGAAAATGGAGGTTATTATGGGCAAACAGTTTGGTCTCATATTAGCTGCCGGACAAGGAACGAGGATGAAATCCAAGCAATATAAAGTTTTACATAAAATTTGTGGCAAGCCTATGGTAGAATATGTTGTCGATCGGTTAAAACAATTGCAAATGGATGAAATTGTCGTTATCGTAGGGTTTGGGGCAGAAGCGGTCAAAAAACAACTGGGTGAAAGGGCAAAATATGTGATTCAAGAGGAGCAATTAGGAACTGCCCATGCTGTTCTTCAGGCGAAGGAACGATTAGCCAACGAAGAAGGAACAACACTTGTGGTTTGTGGAGATACACCGCTTATTACCAGCGATACACTGGAGAAAATGCGTCAATTTCATGAGTATCACGGGCTGGCAGCCACGATATTAACCACTTATATCAATGATCCTACCGGATACGGACGAATTATCAGACAAAATGATCAAGTGGAGCGGATTGTTGAAGAAAAAGATGCATCGGATGATGAAAAAAAAATACGGGAAATCAATACAGGAATTTATTGTTTTAATAATAAATTGCTTTTTGAGGCGCTAAGTAAGGTTAATAATGAGAATGCCCAGGGGGAATATTATTTGACCGATGTCATCGAAATTCTCCGAAACGATCATCATCCAATTGGTGCTTACGTCACGGAAGATCCTGAAGAGATGATTGGTATCAATGATCGTGTGGCTCTCTCCAAAGCGGAGGATATCCTCAGAAAACGAATATGCCGTGAGCATATGAAAAATGGAGTCACGATTATTAACCCCGACCATACCTATATTGAACCAGATGTCTTGATTGGTAGAGATACCATTATCTATCCAGGAACGTTCTTAAAGGGAAGTACAGTGATTGGAGAAAATTGCATTATTGGTCCCAATGCAGATATTAAAGATGGGCGGATAGGAAATGAGGTTCATTTTCATTATTCCGTCATGCTGGAAAGTGAAGTGGGTGACAAGGCAAAAGTCGGACCATTTACTTATATCCGGCCAGGGTCCTCCATTGGTTCTCTAACAAAAGTAGGGGACTTTGTTGAAATTAAAAACTCCACACTTGGAACAGGGAGTAAAGTATCCCATTTAAGCTATATTGGGGATGCTGATGTGGGGGAAAATGTAAATGTAGGCTGCGGAGCCATTACCGTGAATTATGATGGGGTCAATAAGCATAGAACCCATATTAAGGATGGCGCCTTTATTGGCTGCAATACCAATCTGGTTGCGCCAGTTACCATTGGTGAAGATGCATACGTAGCTGCTGGTTCTACGATTACAGAGGATGTTCCTGACAAAGCCCTTGGAATTGCCCGGGAAAGACAAACAAATAAATTAAATTATACCGATAAAAAGAAAAAGGACTAATGGAGGTTTTTTAAGTAATGCCAAATTATCGTGATCCGAAATTAAAGGTTTTCAGTTGCAGTTCTAATCCCGGCTTAGCCAAGGAAATTGCAGATCATATTGGATTGCCATTAGGAAATGCCCAAACCACCCGTTTTAGTGATGGGGAGATTTCTGTAAAATTGAATGAGAGTGTCCGCGGTGCTGATGTTTTTGTAATACAATCCACAAGTGCTCCAGTGAATGAACATCTCATGGAATTGCTGGTGATGTTGGATGCACTAAAAAGGGCTTCCGCCAAAAGTATTAATGTGGTTATTCCTTATTATGGATACGCCAGACAGGACAGAAAGACAAGAGCAAGGGATCCCATTACCGCCAAGCTGGTGGCTAATTTGCTTGAGACTGCTGGAGCCCATCGTATTATCTCAATGGATTTGCATGCCACTCAGATTCAAGGTTTTTTTGATATCCCTGTTGATCATCTGATTGGGGTTCCAATCTTGGCAAAATATTTTCAGGAAAAGGAATTGGATGATATTGTGATTGTTTCACCTGACCATGGAGGTGTAACAAGGACAAGGAAAATGGCGGAGCGGTTAAAAGCACCGATTGCCATTATAGATAAACGAAGACCTCAGCCTAACGTTGCTGAAATTATGAATATTGTTGGTCATGTAAGAGGGAAAAAAGCTATTCTCATAGATGATATTATCGATACAGCGGGAACGATTACTTTGGCAGCCGAAGCACTAATGGATAGTGGAGCAGATGAAGTATATGCATGTTGTACTCATCCAGTATTGTCCGGTCCTGCCATTGAAAGGATTGAAAAATCGGTCATTAAAGAACTGGTCGTAACCAATACCATTGCACTGCCGGAAGAAAAGAAATTGGAGAAGGCGACTATTCTTTCTGTTGCCCCATTGATCGGTGAAGCAATTATTCGGGTTCACGAGGAACTTTCTGTTAGTAAATTATTTGACTAGGTCATTGTACTTAAGTGAATTCTTTAGTTCCGACCCTATAGAAGTAGTAGCGGATATTTCTTTCCTGAACAGGGAATACTTATTTTTAATTCCAAGTTCAGGAGGGTTTAATATGAATGAAAGTCTGTTGCAGGCTTTTGACAGAGAACCTGGGAAGAAGTCGGTCAACCACCAATTGCGCAGGGAAGGAAACATTCCAGGAGTGTTATATGGAAAAAGGGTATTCACGAAGCCGGTATATCTTCCGTTGAAGGATCTTACCAATATGTTAAGGGGGCATGGCAACAGCCGATATTTCAAGCTCCAGATTAAGGATGATGTGTTTCCGGTCATGGTTTCTGAAATTCAAAGAAGTCCGGTAACAGGGAATATTCTTCATGTGGATCTTCATCAAATAGAAATGAACGAAAAGATTTTGACAACTGTACCGATTCATTTGGTGGGTGAATCCCGGGGAGTTCTTGAAGGTGGGATTCTTCAGCGTCAGAGGAATGAATTGGATATCCGGTGTACTCCTGATCGAATTCCAGAAGACGTTTCTGTAGATATTCGGCATATGGATATTGGAGATACGCTTAAGGTAAAAGACCTTGACGTTCCCAAGGGAATTGAAGTGCAAAATGATCAAGAAGAATTGATCCTTTCCATATTGGCTCCTAAACGATTAAATCAGGATGCCCAATTGGAAGCGCCCAAGGAAGAACCTGTTGTTGTAGGGGCAGAAGATGGACCCGGTATTGATGCGGCCACATAATTGAGAAGAAAGCCTAATCATTTTGCGCAACCAGTTGAGGTTGCGCTTTCATTTGCAATAGGATAATAATTAAAGAGTAAGGATAGGTTAAGAAGGAGAGTAAGATGAAATTAATCGCAGGTTTGGGCAATCCGGGAAGTGAATATGAAAAGACAAGGCATAATATTGGTTTTCGGGTCGTGGATTATATTAGCCAACAGGTAGGAATCCCGTTATCAAAAAATAAGTTTAAAGGCGTCTATGGAATGGGGTTAGTGGAGACGGAAAAGCTGATTTTGCTAAAACCAATGACCTATATGAATTTATCCGGTGATTCCATTAAAGAAGCCATCCATTTTTTTGATGTACCGATTGAGCAATTATTGGTCATTTATGATGATTTGGATCTTCCTGTAGGAAAAATAAGATTGAGGGAAAAAGGAAGTTCCGGGGGGCATAACGGGTTGAAATCTATCATCTCCCACCTGCATTCTGATGAATTTAAACGCATAAGGATAGGTATAGGAAAACCCATGCCGGGGATTGATGTTGCCGATTATGTCCTTTCCCCTTTTCAAAAGGATGAAAGGGAACAAATAGAAAAAGCAATCCAACGGGCAGGGGAAGCAGCAATGGATTGGATTCATAAACCTTTCGTTCAGGTGATGAATGGTTACAATGGATAACGGTCATAATGATAGTATCACCCAATGGGGAGGTGCTATTATGGCCGTCCACTATATTTGCAGGTATTGCAGAACACATATCGGAACTATAAATGATCCAAGAGTAACTGAATCTCAGCTTGGTTTTCATTTGTTATCGCCGGATGAGAGAAATCAAATTCTTTCTTATCAGCCGGATGGAACTGTGCAAGCAAATATTCTTTGTGAACACTGTCAGGAAACGATAGAGCGCTATCCGGAAATGTCTTTGCTATTCACACATGTGCAGTAAAATTGTGAAGCGGTCCAAGCCTTGGCCATTTCGCTAAGGCTTATTTTGTACTTTCGGCCCAATCCGTTTTTGTGGATATGGTAGGCGTGATGAATTTGACAGGGAGTGGAGGTTTTACCGATGAATCCCTTAATAGATAATATGATAAGGGACATGGATTTTCAGACGGTGGCAGAAGGCATAAATAAGGGATTAAAAGAGCAGCTTATCACAGGGTTAAGCGGGTCTGCGAGGCATTTATTTTTTGCTTCCTGTTTTTACCATCTTAACAGATCATTGATTGTGGTTACACATAATATGTTCCAAGCTCAAAAAGTTTATGAAGATCTGGTTGAACTACTGGGGGAAGAACAGGTTGTCCTGTATCCTGCCAATGAGTTGAATCCCTTTGAGGTTGCTGCGGCCAGTCCTGAAAGTCTAAGTCAGAGAATAGCTGTTTTAAATCAGCTATCAACCGGGAAGAAACTGGTAACCATCGTTCCTTATGCAGGCATCAGGAAGCTCCTTTCTCCGCTTGAAGTTTGGAAAAAATCCCAATTGATCGTTTCTTCGGGAGAAATGATTAACTTGGAAGAGTTCGTTCAGAAATTAATTGAACTAGGATATGAGAGAGTTGAGATGGTAGAGGATCCTGGTGAGGTTAGTATCAGGGGAGGGATTATTGATATTTTCCCATTGATCTATGACTCACCCATCCGGATAGAATTATTTGATGATGAAGTGGATTCTATTCGACGATTTGATCCATCAAACCAACGTTCATTGGAGAACGTACAAGAGATTGTTATCCCCCCTCGGGATGAACTGATTGTTTCCCCTAATCGGTTGCAAATGGCTGCCGATGAGTTGGAGAAAAAATTATCAGATGCACTAAAATCTATAAAGGATGAAGAAATAAAAGAAAGATTAGTAGAAAAATTAGGATGGGAAATTGAGCAGTTAAGGCAGGGGCAAACCTTTCAGGGATTATACAAATATGTATCATTGTTGTATCCAAAGACAGAAACCCTATTGGATTATGCGCATAATGATACCATTCTCATGATTGATGAACCTTCTAGGGTTCTGGATGTGGCAGAACAAATGGAAAAGAATGAAAGGGAATGGCAAATGACTCTTCTTGAGCAGGGAGAAATGCTGACGTCAATATCGATATCAAGAGATAAGGATGCTTTTTTTGGCCAACGGAAATTTCCCGTCCTTCATTTCTCTTTATTTTTACGGCAAGTGTCCAAACTTCAGCCTCAGAATATCATCAACATGATTAGCCGCGCCATACAAAATTTCCATGGGCAGATGAATGTGTTAAAAGGAGAAGTGGAACGTTGGGAGAAAAGCGGATATCGAATGGTATTTCTTGCTGGAGATGAGGAACGGGGAAAAAGGCTTGAAAGAGTCCTAAATGATTATGGGATGGATGTAAGCTGGGTGAACAAAGACACTCCCCTTTCCAGCCGCCCTACGGTTCGGCAGGGCCTTCTTCAGGGAGGTTTTGAGCTTCCGGGGATTCGTTTGGCGGTTGTGACAGAAGGGGAAGTTTTTACCCAGAAATTGCGAAAGGTACGAAAGATTAAACAGTTAAACAACGCGGAACGAATAAAAAATTATTTGGACCTTCAGGCAGGAGACTATGTCGTCCATGTAAATCATGGAATTGGTAAATATCTTGGCATCGAAACGTTAGAAATCAATGGAGTTCATAAAGACTATTTGCACATTAAATATGCTGGAAATGATAAATTATATGTTCCTGTTGAACAGATCGATCAGGTTCAGAAGTATGTTGGAAGTGAAGAGAAAGAGCCCAAAATATACAGCTTGGGCGGTTCTGAATGGAAACGCATCAAGAATAAAGTGAGGTCATCCGTACAGGATATTGCTGCTGATTTAATTAAACTGTATGCCAAAAGGGAATCGACCCCAGGTTTTGCGTTTTCCAAAGACACACCTGATCAAGCGCAATTTGAATCCCTGTTTCCTTATGAGGAAACGCCGGATCAGTTAAGGGCTATACAAGAAGTCAAACAGGATATGGAAAAGAGCAGCCCTATGGATCGGCTTCTTTGCGGTGATGTGGGATATGGAAAGACCGAAGTAGCCATTCGTGCTGCATTTAAAGCTGTTATGGACGGCAAACAAGTTGCATTGTTAGTTCCTACAACCATTCTGGCCCAACAGCATTTTAAGACATTTAAGGAAAGATTTAGTGAATATCCTATCGAAATTGACGTATTAAGCCGATTCCGTTCAAGGAAAGAACAAACAAAAACCATTGACGGATTAAAAAAGGGATTAGTGGATATTGTGATAGGAACCCATCGTCTGCTTTCAAAGGATGTGCAATTTAAAGATTTGGGATTGTTGATAGTTGATGAAGAGCAGCGATTTGGAGTTACTCATAAGGAAAAATTAAAGAAGTTAAAAGCAAACGTAGATGTGCTAACTTTAACGGCAACCCCCATTCCCAGAACTCTACACATGGGAATGCTGGGTGTTCGGGACTTATCTGTCATTGAGACTCCCCCGGAGAATCGTTTTCCTATTCAAACGTATGTGGTTGAGTTTAGTTTTGCTCTGGTCCGTGAAGCGATTGAAAGGGAATTGGCCAGAGAAGGACAAGTTTACTTTCTTTATAATCAGGTGAAAGGGATTTATAAAATGGCAGAACAAATTGCTTCCCTGGTACCTGAAGCTAGGGTGGCTGTAGCCCATGGCCAAATGTCGGAAAATGAACTTGAACGAACAATGCTTGACTTTCTGGATGGCCAATTTGATGTATTGGTGAGTACGACCATTATTGAAACCGGAGTAGATATTCCAAATGTAAATACATTGATTATATATGATGCGGATAAGATGGGACTTTCTCAATTGTATCAATTAAGAGGAAGGGTAGGAAGATCCAATCGCATCGCTTATGCTTACTTTACTTATCAGAGGGATAAGGTTTTAACGGAGGTAGCCGAGAAGCGCTTACAGGCGATCAAAGAGTTTACTGAGTTAGGGTCGGGATTTAAAATTGCCATGAGGGACTTGGCAATTAGGGGAGCTGGAAATCTATTGGGAGCTGAACAGCATGGATTTATCGCTTCTGTTGGTTTTGATTTATACAGCCAAATGTTAAAGGAAGCCATAGAGGAATTAAAGGGAGAAAAAGCAGAAGCTCTGCCCCCTGTTGAGCCGGAAATTTCATTACATGTGGATGCCTATATTCCTGCCGGGTATATTACGGACAGTTCACAAAAAATCCAGATGTATAAAAAAATTGCATCGGTTAAAAATTTGGAGGATGTGTTAGAGGTGGAGGAAGAACTGTTGGATCGATTTGGAGATCCTCCTGTTCCGGTTTTAAATCTTCTTCAGATTGCCAAATTAAGGGCCTACGCTTTTATCCACAGAATTGTGAAGATTGAGCAAAAGGATCAGGTTGTGGAAGTTATCTTCCATCCTGATCAGAATCAAGGGATCGATGGGGGAAAACTGTTTGCATTGGTGAGCAAATATGAACGAAGGGTAGGATTATCCTATGGACAATCCATTGGTATCACTGTTAAAGTAAAAGGGTTAACACAAGAAGAAATTTTTTCAATGCTGGATCAACTATTTAGTCAATTGGATGAAGTCAAAAAGCAGAAAGGGGAACTAAAGCATGCTGCCAAGTAAAAAAACGCTCCTTTTGCTTGTCATAGCCCTTATTTCTATAGGGTTAGTGGCCGGATGCGGAGGAAAAAAAGCAGAAGAGAAAACAATCAATCAACCTAACGAAAGCCAAGCTGAAAATGGAGGGGAGCATAAGGTACCCAATTTTTCATTGGGTGTTGACCCTGATACCGAAATTGCCGTATATGAAGGAGGAAATGTAACGGCTGGAGAATTTGAAAAATATCTAGCAATTCAATCCTTTGTGAATCCTCAATACAACTTGGCGATTAATGACCCTAGTTATCGCAGGATTTTCCTGGATGGTTATCTTGGGGAGATCATTTTGGCTTCAAGGATAAACGAGGAAAAAAGGGCAAGAGAAGAAGCTGAGAAAATGTACGATGAGGCAGTAAAGACATACACATCTCTTATGGGTTCTAAGGAAAAAGTGGACCAATTGTTAACGCAATTAAACATTACTTCCAATGATGTGATCGATTACTATACGAGATATAAAGAAGTGGAATACTATTTGGATAAACAGGTGACGAATGAGGCCATTGAAAAAAGTTATCAAGACAACCAAGGGGCATATACCGTGGCTACTGTTAGACAAATTTTGATTGCCTTTGAAGGGAAGAAGAAAGAAGAAGCACTGAAAATAGCGGAAGACATTGCAAAACGAATTCGAAACGGAGAAGATATGGCAGTTTTAGCCAAGGAATATTCTGATGATCCAGGAAGTAAGGATAATGGAGGCCTTTATAGCAATGTTAGGGTAACCGAATGGGTTCCTGAGTTTAAAGCGGCTGCTTTAAGTCTCCCCATTGGTAAAATCAGTGATCCAGTAGAAACGACCTATGGATATCATATTATGAAAGTGGAAGAGCGCAGAGTGCTGCCTTTAGAAGACGTCCGGGAAGAAGTAAAAGTGGATATCATGAATCAGGTTTACAATCAATTTGTGACAAAGGAATTAAACAGTTTAGTTAAAGAAGTGAAGTTGCCCGCGGAGAAAAAATAATTTTGGGCATTCTCTTAGCTCCCCGTAGGTGAATATTATCTTTGGTGGAGATAAATACTATGGTCAAGAATCGCTAAAATTACAGTGATTTGGAAACCATTAATAATGATAACACCATAGAAAGTGAGGCATCAAGATTATGAAAGCGACTGGAATTGTTCGTCGGATTGATGACCTAGGTCGCGTAGTGATTCCCAAAGAAATACGTAGAACACTTCGGATAAGAGAAGGCGACCCATTAGAGATTTTTGTTGACCGGGATGGAGAAGTCATATTAAAAAAATATTCTCCCATTGGTGAACTTGGAGATTTTGCTAAGGAGTACGCAGATTCGTTATATGAAAGCTTAAACCATATCACACTTATTTGCGACAGAGACAGCATTATTGCCGTATCAGGTGCATCCAAGAAGGAATACATGGAAAAAGGGATCGGTCCAGTTATTGAAAATTCTATGGAGGAACGCAGAAGCAGATTGGAGACCAATAAAGGCGAATATGAAATTATTCGAGACATGCCAGAAACTTATACCTCCTTCACCATATCTCCGATTGTAGCGGCGGGAGATCCTATAGGAGCTGTTATCCTTCTGACGAAGGAAGATAACAAAAAAATGAGTGACTTAGAGCTAAAAATGGCAGAAACTGCAGCAGGGTTTTTAGCCAAACAAATGGAACAGTAAAAGCAGGTGAACCACCTGCTTTTCTTTTGACCAATTACATGCATCCGGAACTGTGTTATAATAGCCTCAGTTTGTATTGAGAGGAGATTCTCTATGACGTCGAAATTGCAAACAAGCTCCTTTATCAAGGGAGCTGCCATTTTGGGTGCGGCTGCCCTTCTATCTAAATTATTGGGGGTTGTTTATCGCATCCCATATCAAAATATTACCGGAAATGAAGGGCTTTATGTATATAATGCCGTTTATCCCCTATACAGTACGTTATTGATCTTTGCTACAGCGGGAATTCCCATTGCCATTTCCAAGATGGTTTCGGAAAGGCTTACTCTAGGGGATGTAGATGGAGCCAAAAGAATATTTAGGATATCTTCCTTCATTCTTACGATTACCGGTCTTTTGTTCTTTCTTGCCTTATACTTTGGAGCCCCACTGATCGCTGCTTTATGGGGGGACAGTCGACTGGTTCTTCCCATTCGAACCGTTTCATATGCTCTACTAATTGTTCCGTTTATGGCATCCTTAAGAGGATATTTTCAAGGTCATCAGAACATGATACCTACTGCGGTTTCTCAAATATCTGAACAAATCGTTCGGGTTATTACAATTTTGGTCTTATCTTACTGGTTTATTAACAATGGATTTGATGTATATTATGCAGGCTCCGGGGCCGTTTTTGGGGCTTTCACTGGTGCTTTAATGGCTCTTTTTGTCCTGCTGTTCTTTTGGAGAAGAAACCAGGTTGTTCAAAAGGATATTTCTGCTAGAGAGGCTTCTTCACTTCCTAAGGAAAGTGCTTTGCAGTTAATGGGCAAAATTTTATATATTGCTTTGCCCATTTGCCTTGGAGCCGTTGTATTGCCCCTAATGCAATTGGCCGATTCGGCAACCATCTTAAATATTTTACAGTCCATGGGGGAAACCAAAGACCAAGCTACGGAATTAAAAGGAATATATGATCGAGGCCAGCCCCTTGTCCAATTTGTTGCCTTTTTTGCTACTTCCTTATCCCTTGCTTTGGTCCCTTCCATTTCGGAAGCGAAAGCATTAAATCAAGGGGAGATCATTGCAGCCAGAACAGAATTGGCTATGAGGCTTACTCTGCTATTGGGATTGCCTGCTTCCATAGGATTGGCAGTGATTGCCGAACCTGTAAATATTACCCTTTATCAAGATAATGATGGAACTTTAGCAATGGCAGTCCTTGCTTTTACCAGCGTGTTTTCTACATTGGGAATTACATCTGCCGGAATATTGCAAGGATTGGGCCATGTGGTACTTCCTGCACGAAACTTAATTATTGGAGTTATGTTTAAGATCGCACTAAACTTTGCTCTCATCCCTTTTTTGGGCATTGTGGGGGCTGCTCTGGCTACGGTATTGGCTTATATGATTGCAACCATATTAAACATGATTGGATTAAATAAATCAACGGGAGTTGCTTTTTCTTACGCTTCATTTCTGATGAAGCCTTTAACAGCCGTTGCTATTATGGCGGGAATCGTTTTCCTTGTCATGGAAGGATCGGCGTTTAGTTTACAATATGTGATGTCTCCCGGGAGGGCATTCGAAGCCATTGTGACGTTTTTTTCTATTTCTGTTGGGGCCTTCGTATACGGAATTTCTTTATTTATTTCTGGTGCTTTAACCAGGAGGGATTTGGAAGTGGTACCCAAGATGAAGCGGTACATTCCTTTTTTGGAACGGTTTCGTCTATTAAAGGATTCTTAAAGGAAGGAGATGAAATCCATGGGTAGGCAGATCGTGATTGTTGGATTGGGAGCAGGTGATTTGAATCAGTTGCCCTTTGGAATTTATCGGTATTTGCGAAAAAAAAAGAAAATATATGCCCGGACTTTAAAACATCCGGTGATTCATCAATTACAAGAAGAAGGAGTAACCTTTGATTCATTTGATCATCTCTATGATCGTTATGAGCGGTTTGAAATGGTTTATCCAGAAATTTGCAAAACCCTCATTCAGCTTGCGAAAGATAACAATCAGCCTGTGATCTATGCGGTTCCAGGCCATCCTCTCGTTGCAGAGAAAACCGTTCAGCTTTTATTATCCGAATCAGGTCAACATGGAATAACGGTTGACATTAAGGGAGGACAAAGTTTTTTAGATTCTTTATTCACCCGTTTAAAAATTGACCCCATTGAGGGGTTTCACTTGTTGGACGCTGTTGATCTAAAAAAAGAAATGTTAAACCCTTATTTACATACCATAATTGCTCAAGTATATGACAAAGTCATCGCGTCAGATGTGAAACTCACATTGATGGAAGTATATCCCGATGATTATCAGGTGATTGTTGCAACGGCTATAGGGATAGATGGTTTGGAGGAGATTCAATCCATACCTCTCTATGAATTGGACCGGTTGATGGAAATGACTAATCTAACCGTTGTTTACGTCCCGCCTGCAAGTAAAGAAGAGATTTTTTATAAGGATTTTAACTATTTGAAGGGAATTGTTTCTATTTTGCGAAGCCCTGAAGGGTGTCCTTGGGATAGGGAACAGACGCACAAATCCCTGAAAAAATACTTATTGGAAGAAGCCTATGAGGTATTGGAGGCTATTGATGATGAGGATGATGAATCCCTTGTAGAGGAGTTGGGAGACCTTCTTTTACAGGTGATGCTTCATGCCCAGATTGCTGAAGAAAATGGCTATTTTTCCATCGAAGATGTGATTTTCCATTTAAATAAAAAGCTGATTCGTCGACATCCCCATGTTTTTTCCATTCAAAAGGTAAGGGATTCTGAGGAGGTGGTTAGCAATTGGGATGCTATTAAAGCCTTAGAGAAAACAGAAAAGGAAGGACAACCTCCCCTTTCTGTTTTAGATGGAATTCCCAAGGGGTTGCCAGCCCTCATGGATGCAATCAAACTGCAAAAAAGGGCAGCCAAGGTGGGTTTTGATTGGGAGCGGGAGGAGGAGGTTCTGGCTAAAGTAAACGAAGAATTTACTGAACTGATCCAAGCGAATACCCAGGAAGAAAAAATGGAGGAATTTGGAGATCTTTTATTTGCCCTGGTAAATTTAGCAAGATTTCTTCATATTGATCCGGAAGAAGCATTGATGATGACCAATCGTAAATTTCGGCAGAGATTTCGTTATATAGAGAAACGTCTGTCCCAAGGGTCCAAAGAATGGAAGGATACCAATTTAGAAGAAATGGAATTATTATGGCAGGAAGCTAAGAAAGACCAATCCTTTTCTTAAGGAGGTATCATTATGAGACTGGATAAGTTTTTAAAGGTTTCCCGTTTAATCAAAAGAAGAACGTTAGCCAAGGAAATATGTGACCAAGGAAGAGTCATGATCAATGGCGTTCAGGGGAAAGCCAGCAGTACTATAAAAATTGGGGATACCCTTTCAATCCGATTCGGGCAAAAGATCATAACCGTTCAAGTCGAAAAGCTGGATGAACATGTAAAAAAAGGGGATGCTGGCCAATTATACAATGTCATAAAAGAGGAACGGATAGAAGAAAAATTGTTCTAAATGGGACAAATTCACCATAACATGGGTACAAAGGAGGATGGACGTGTTATGGTGGAAGATATGAAGAAAAAAAGGCATGAAGTTGTCCTTGTAAATCGAGAAAAATTGGAGATTTCAGGCGTTATTCAGGTAGAGAGTTTTGACAGCGAAGAATTTATTTTGGAAACAGAAAAGGGTTTTTTAGCCATCAGAGGGATCAACCTTCATATGAAACACTTGAATTTGGAACAAGGTATGGTTTCCATTCAAGGTACGGTGTATGATATTGGTTATTTGGATGAAGGTTACTCATCGGAGAAAGCTAAAGGTTTCTTTAGCAGATTATTTAAGTGAGCATCATCGTACAATTTCATACCTTTTTGTGGACGGTTGTCAACGGAATTGCTTTAGGCTTACTCTTTGATATTTACCGGGTATTTCGAATCTTTCTTAGGTTATCTAAATTCTTTTTGTTTCTAACAGACCTGTTATATTGGTTTTTTGCCATTCCATTGGTTTTTTTTACCCTCCTGTTTGTTAACGATGGAGAAGTAAGAATTTATATTTTTTTGGGTCTTTTCCTGGGAGGCATTTTATACTTTTATTTTATGAGTAGTTTGATGATGCGGTTTTTGATAGGCTTGGTGAGATGGTTGATTCAATTGTATGAATCAGTTAAAAAAATGATTCATTTCATAGTCATTAAGCCGCTGATCTTCCTTTTCCGTTTTCTTTTGAGAAGTGTACAGATCATCTTCATTTCAGCTTTAACGATAGTATGGTGGATTATTCTTAAGCTGTATCATTTATTAACATGGATGTTCCTATGGTTGATGCGTCCATTTAACAGGGTTTGGGGAAACAAGAATAAGGAACAAAATAGAAGTTACAATAAAAAAGGGTTTTTTCAAAGAATAAAGAAATTATTTTCAAAGAAAAAATAACTTCTTTATTCGAGGTGAAAACGATGTCCCAACAAATGCAGGATATGGTGAATAAGGGGCAAAAAAGAAGATTAAGGTTAATGATGGGTATATTGATATTATTTATGGCGTGGGCCATTTATACGTGGTATGATCAATCTCTCATCATTAAACAAAAACAGTTTGAATTAACGCAATATCAAAAAGAGAGAGAAGAAGTGTATCGGGAATATAAGGAGCTAAACCAGCAGGTGAATAAACTTAACGATGAGGAGTATGTCGCTGAACTAGCAAGGAAATACTATTTTTTGGCTAAACCGGGAGAAATCCTGTTTATTATCCCATCCAATTAGCAGATCAGAGTAAAAGACATTTTTCTTGACACCTTTTTTTTTGCTTATGTATAATCTAAGTTAGCCAATCATTTATTTTTATCAAGGAGGATCTTTTAATTTATGGCAATTGAAATCGGCAGCAAGGTTGAAGGAAAGGTAACAGGAATTACCCATTTTGGGGCCTTTGTGGAGCTGCCAGGTGGAGTAACCGGTCTTGTTCATATTTCTGAGATCGCTGATAATTACGTGAAAAATGTGAACGATATTCTGAAGGTAGAAGATATCGTGACCGTCAAAGTCATTAATGTTGAAAATGATGGGAAAATAGGATTATCTATTAGAAAAGCCAAAGAGAATCCCACTCCCAAGCATTTCCCCGGGAAGGAACGCCATCAGAGGAGTGGCCGACCCAGAGAAAAAGTGGATAGCTCATTATCTTTTGAGGATAAGATGAACCGTTTCTTGAAAGATAGCGAGGAAAGGCTATCCTCCCTTAAAAGGAACACGGAAGCTAAACGGGGAGGTCGAGGAGGCAGGAGGGCTTAATTTTCGTATTATAAGTAGTATGGTAAATACATGCACCCTTCGGGGTGCTTTTTGACGAATGGATTCTTGACAGAAAGCATGGATTTATTATATTATAGAGAATGTGACTTGTTTATTTTTGTGGCGGCGTAGCTCAGCTGGCTAGAGCGTACGGTTCATACCCGTGAGGTCGGGGGTTCGATCCCCTCCGCCGCTACCATTTATGTTCAATAATTGCCTATACCATATATCGCTGCAAACACGTGTATCCACGTGTTTTTATTTTTGTCTATCTCTGTCATATATTCCGGAATTTGTGTCGGAATTTTTTTTATTCTAGACTTCCTATTTTGACAAAATAAATAGAACATCCTATGTATAATGGAAACCACAATGTTAGAAGGTGGTGGAAATTTTGTTAAGAAAGGAAAATCAAATCATCTCACAGCCTTTTTCCGGTACGGAGAAATGGGTTCAAGGAGTATCTTGGATACAGTCTAAAGGTATGAAATTATATGAAAAAATATTCATCCAATGGCAAATTTTGTCCCTTGTCATCGCTTTCTTATTGGGTCGCGCTATCATTCTTTCTGAAATTGCCCCTTTTTCCGTTCCGTACGTGGCCGTGATGGTTTATTTGCGGCGGTCAAAAATGCCTCTTCTCATATTTGCATTGTTATTGGGCTCAGGAACCCAATCCCTTCCTTTGTTTTGGGGGACAATGATCTCTGTTGGCTTTTATCTGATTCTTCAACAAATGATGTATAAAAAGAAAAGGATCCCTGTTCAGGATATATCAGCCTTACCGGTCATGGTTTTTTTCTCTGTTTTTATATCAGGTGCGGCTGTTGATTTCATTTATAACCAATTGACAGGATATGCCTGGCTGATGAACAGCGTTGAGTCCATTTTAAGCATGGTATTAACCTTAATTTTTATCCAGGCACTTCCTATTATTGTTTTGGAAAAGCATCATCATCATTTGAAGCAGGAAGAAATTGTATGTCTTATGATATTCCTTGCCTCAGTCTTAACGGGTACGGTAGGTTGGATGGTTAATGGATATTCCGTAGAACATATTTTATCCCGATTTTTGATATTGATATTTGCTTATGTTGGGGGAGGGGCCATTGGGGCAGCCGTTGGTGTGGTAATTGGATTAATCTTAAGCCTAGCTGACGTTAACTTTATCGATCAGATTGGTCTCCTTGCTTTTTCTGGATTATTGGCAGGTTTGCTGAAAGAAGGAAAAAAATGGGGGGTAGCCATTGGGTTTATCGTTGGTTCGGCCATTCTTACGATTTATGCTGGAGATAAGCAAAATCTGTGGATAAGCACCGTGGAAACCTTTGTTTCAGTATTTTTCTTTTTTCTAATTCCACCATTTGTTTTTAAAAATATTTCCAGATATATTCCAGGTACGCCTGAACACCTTTATTCTCAACAGGAATATGTAACAAAATTACGTGATGCAACAGCCACTAAGGTGCAAATGTTTTCCGATTTATTTAAGCGACTTTCCAAGAGTTTCAATCATCAAATATTTCAAGGGAAGGAAGGAAAAGAACGTCATTATGATTTTTTTCTGAGCATAGTAACAGAGACAACGTGTAATCGATGCTTTAAAAAGGAACGATGCTGGAATAAGGAATTTGATCATACGTATGGACTTATGAAAGACATGATTGGGTTGCTGGAAAGGGGAAGATTGATATCCTTATCTGATGTGCCCGAACCTTTTCTAAATAAATGCATTAAATCAAGTCAGTTTATTCAACAGATGAAATCAGAATATGAAACATACCAGCACCAATTGATATTGAAGAAGCAAGTGGGAGAAGCGAGGAGGATAGTGGCAGATCAGTTGCTGGGAATTTCAAAAGTAATGAATGACTTTTCCCAGGAAATACAACGGGAAAGCCAAGAATTAAATGTTCAGGAGCAGCAAATAATGGATCGTCTGGAGGAACTGGGTTTGACGATCAGAAATGTAGAGATCATCAATTTGGAGCAAGGAAATGTAGATATTGAAATTAGCCAACCCACCTGTTATGGGCGTGATGAGTGCGAAAAAATTGTGGCTCCTTTATTATCTGATATTTTACAGGAGAATATCACTGTTTTAAAAAAGGAATGCCATGCCTTTACTGATGGTTATTGCACGATGTGTCTGGGTTCGGCAAAGGCATATCAGGTAGAAACGGGAGCAGCCAGTGTAGCCAAAGGAGGGGGGTGGCTTTCGGGAGATTGTTTCTCGATGACTGATCTTGGAAATGGCAAGTACGTCTTAGCCATTAGTGATGGAATGGGAAATGGGGAACGGGCCTATAAAGAAAGCAGTGAAACGTTAGAACTTCTCCAACAAATTCTTCGTTCAGGAATAGATGAAACGTTAGCCATTAAAAGTGTCAATTCCATTTTGTCGTTACGGACAAATGATGAGATATTTGCTACGCTTGATTTGGCAATCATTGATCTCCACAGTGCAAATGCCAGATTTATGAAAGTAGGGTCAACCCCCAGTTTTATTATGAGAGGGGATCAAGTATTGCATGTAACCGCAAATAACCTGCCCATCGGCATTTTACATGAGATTGATGTGGATGTGGTGTCGATTCAGCTAAAACCGGGAGACTTGCTTATTATGGTTTCTGATGGCATCTATGATGCGGAAAGGGTTACCCAAAACAAAGAAGCATGGATAAAAAGATTAATATCTGAAATCAAAACACTTGATCCCCAGGAAGTAGCAGATATTCTGTTGGAGAAAGTTGTCAGGTATCATCAGGGAGACATATTGGATGATATGACGGTTCTTGTGGCAAAGATAGATCCATACATCCCAGAATGGGCAACTATATCAATCCCCGGAAATAACCCGATCGAGAGGCCAAAAAGCGTGGTTTAGAAAAAGCCCGGGGAATATTTCCGGGCTTTTATATGTATGAATGAGCAGGATGTGAGGAATGTATGGAAATATGGTATAATACCAGAAAGCTAAATGTTAGATGGGAGAAGTGAGATTTAAAAAAATCGACGAAATCGTCGATTTTTGTTATCTTCGGTATCGTGTTAATGCTCTTACCAAGACCTCCAAGCACTCATTCATGAAATAAGTGGTTAACAAAAACACAACATCCTGTAGCAATGTATAAGGTAGCACCTCCATGTGCGTTTTCATACTCTATCTAAAACGAATCTTTTTTATTAGGTGGAAGAAAGGAATATTTTATGCTGGAAATCATTTTTAAAAAGCTTATAACAGAAAAAATGATACAAGAGGGAGAAACGATCGTGGTAGGAGTTTCAGGAGGGCCTGACTCTGTTGCTCTGCTCCATCTTTTGTTTCAGCTAAGCAAAAGGTATCCGATGGGGCTGGTTGCTGCTCATCTAAACCATAGTTTTCGAGGAGAAGAAGCGGATGAGGATGCATGTTATGTGAAACAATTATCAGATCAACTACATCTCCCATCTGTGATAAAAAAAATGGATGTCCCTTTATTCATGGAGAAAACAGGATTGGGTCCCCAGGAAGCGGCCAGAAAATTGAGGTATCAATTTTTTTTGGAAACTGCCCGAGCTTGGAATGCAAAAAAAATCGCCCTAGGCCATCATGCAGACGATCAAGTGGAAACCATCCTAATGAGATTGATTCGTGGCACTGGGAGTGGCGGTATTCAAGGGATACCTGAAAGAAGAAGCTTAGGCGATGATGTTGAGGTTATTAGACCCCTCTTATCCGTATGGAAAAATGATTTGGAAGCCTATTGTGAGATCCATCAACTCCATCCCCGTTTGGATAAATCTAATCTTAAATCAAAATATACGAGAAATAAGATTAGATTGGAAGTCATCCCATTGTTGGAATCCATCAATCCAAAAGTAAAGGAAAACATTTTGCATTTTCAGCAACAAATAAAAGATGACCATGCCTATATTGAGAAGGAGTCAAAAAAAATCCTTTTATCCGTTTCTCAACATGGGGGGACGAACCAGAACACCGGAAATAGGTGGGTAATCAAACGTTCATTGAAAAATTATCCCGTTACTTTACAAAGAAGAGTGATTAAACTAATATTAAATTATCTGTTTAGAGGGAAAACAGAAATTTCCTATGTACATATTGAATCGGTTCAACATTTTATAAAGGAGAATCAATCGTCTGGAGAAATTCATTTACCCATGGGATTAACCGTAAAAAGAGAATATGACAAAGTAATTTTTTTCTACGACAATGGAATTTCCGCAAGATCTGAAACTTTTCAAGAGGAGCTTCGTATACCAGGTAAGACCTATATTCCCCAAATCAATTGTACGTTTAACTGTTATTTACATGGGGAAAATCTAGGAATAATCGCTTCATCTCCAAATCGGGCTGTTTTTGACTATGAGCAGCTAATTGGGAATAGACTTTGGGTAAGAAGTCGATTGCCGGGGGATTTGATGAATCCTTTGGGGATGAAAGGGAGAAAAAAATTAAAGAATATCTTTATAGATGAAAAAATTCCAAAGGAACAAAGAGAGAAAATTCCAGTGGTTGTGGATGAGAAAGGTCAAATTCTTTGGGTAGCAGGCGTGAAGCGTTCCAATATGGCATTGGTCTCTCCAACAACGAAAAAAATATTGGTGATTGAGATGGAGAATGGGT
The DNA here is from genome assembly GCF_021608135.1 of Microaerobacter geothermalis. NCBI lineage: Bacteria > Bacillati > Bacillota > Bacilli > Caryophanales > Bacillaceae > Microaerobacter > Microaerobacter geothermalis. Next base: position 17,114 of record NZ_JAKIHL010000034.1, on the reverse strand, counting down.
AGTATAAATCTAGGAGGATCAGATGATGGAAAATGACATTGAGAAAATTTTGCTTTCAAAAGAACAAATCGCTGAGAAAGTCAAGGAACTTGGGCAACAGTTAGCTAAAGATTATAAAGAGAAGAATCCCCTGGTCATTTGTGTCCTTAAAGGGGCTGCTCCTTTCATGTCCAATTTGATTATGGAAATGAACATCCCGTTGGAAATGGATTTTATGGCTGTTTCCAGCTACGGGGCTTCAACTAAGTCTTCGGGTGTTGTAAAAATTATAAAGGATTTGGACACCCCTGTAGAAGGAAGACATGTCATAGTTGTTGAAGATATCATAGACAGCGGTTTAACACTCAGCTACCTTCTTGATATATTGAAGAGGAGAAATGCAGAAACGATTAAATTGGTTACACTTTTGGATAAGCCCCATCGAAGAACAGTGGATTTAAAGCCTGACTATTGCGGATTTGTTGTGCCAGATGAGTTTGTTGTGGGGTATGGATTAGATTATGCCGAAAAATACCGAAATCTTCCATATATTGGTGTTCTCAAATCGGAAGTTTATTCAATTTAGAAAGTTGTCCTTAGACTTATATATGTGGTAAAATAATGGAAGTCGTTTGGCTGTGAGAGGAGGTAACGAATGAATCGATTTTTCCGGAATACCGGATTTTATCTGCTTATATTTTTAGTAACTGTCGGAATTGTGAACTTTATTGCCAATCAAGGGACAGAATCAGCAGAGATTACCTATTCTGATTTTATTCAACAATTGGAAGCCGGAAATGTTGCTGAAGTAACGGTTCGTCCTGAGGGAGGAACGTATTATATTGAAGGGAAATTGAAAAAACCGCTGAATCAGGGAAATGGGTTTTTTTATACCAATGGCCCTTTATATAGTGATATTGTGATTCAGGAACTGGCTGAAGCCAATGTGAAGCAAATCTATGTAAAACAAAAAGGTGATTCTGTCTGGTTGACCTTTCTGACTTCAATTATTCCGTTTGTCATCATCTTTATTTTATTCTTCTTCTTGTTAAACCAGGCCCAGGGCGGCGGAAGCCGGGTTATGAACTTTGGGAAAAGCAGGGCAAAGCTGTACAATGAGGAGAAGAAAAAGGTTACATTTGATGATGTGGCTGGTGCAGATGAAGAGAAGGCAGAGCTTGTGGAAGTGGTTGAATTCTTAAAGGATCCGAGGAAATTTGCCTCTTTAGGGGCGCGAATTCCAAAGGGTGTACTATTGGTAGGACCTCCTGGTACCGGTAAAACATTGCTGGCCCGGGCAGTCGCAGGAGAGGCGGGTGTACCGTTCTTTAGCATTAGCGGATCTGACTTCGTTGAAATGTTCGTGGGGGTTGGAGCTTCAAGGGTAAGGGATCTGTTTGAAAATGCCAAAAAAAATGCTCCATGTATCATCTTTATCGATGAGATCGATGCCGTAGGTAGACAGCGCGGAGCCGGTCTTGGCGGTGGGCATGATGAAAGGGAACAAACCCTTAACCAACTCCTTGTAGAAATGGATGGATTTAGTGCCAATGAAGGAATTATTATTGTAGCGGCCACGAACAGACCTGATATTCTTGATCCTGCTTTACTAAGACCTGGGCGTTTTGACAGACAAATTACAGTGGATCGGCCCGATGTAAAAGGAAGGGAAGCCGTTCTTAAGGTCCATGCCCGAAATAAGCCCCTTGATGAGGACGTTAAACTGGATGTGATAGCTCGAAGGACTCCAGGCTTCACCGGAGCTGATTTAGAGAATCTACTCAATGAGGCTGCATTGCTTGCGGCCCGCAGAAATAAGAAGAAGGTTAATATGCCCGAAGTTGATGAAGCCATTGACCGTGTCATTGCGGGACCGGAAAAGAAGAGCAGAATCATCAGTGATTTTGAGAAAAAACTGGTCGCCTATCATGAATCCGGCCATGCAATCATTGGGTATCATTTGGAGCATGGAGATGCCGTTCATAAGGTTACCGTAGTACCCCGGGGAAGTGCGGGAGGCTATACGGTGATGCTTCCCAAGGAAGATCGTTTCTTTATGACTCGATCTGAATTGTTGGATAAAATTACGGGATTGTTAGGTGGACGTGTGGCAGAGGAATTAGTCCTTGGTGAAATTAGTACTGGTGCCCATAACGACTTTCAAAGAGCCACTAATATTGCCAGACGAATGGTAACTGAATTTGGAATGAGTGATAAATTGGGCCCTATGCAGTTCGGTAGGTCCCAAGGGCAGGTGTTCTTGGGTAGAGACTTCACCCATGAACAGGATTATAGCGACACCATTGCTTACGAGATTGACAAAGAAATGCAAAGGATTGTCCGGGAATGCTATGAACGAGCCACACAACTCTTGACTAAATATCGCGATCAATTAGAATTAATGGCCCAAACACTTTTGGACAGAGAAACATTGGATGCCAATGAAATTGAACAATTGCTTGAAAAAGGAAAAATTGAAGACAAAAAAGAGAATATACAGGAAAAAGAAGAAAATGAAGTAAAAGTCCAAATTCAAGCAAAAAAGGAATCGAAGGAAGAATAATGATGAGAAAAAAGATGCAGGGTGTTTTTCCCTGCATCTTTTTTGGGTGGATTATTCATAAAATTGTGCAAGGATGAATGGATTTCTTGTGATAATATAAAACTAGAAATAGCCCACAAATATATAAAAAGAGTAGAAAAGAGGAGGATCATTCATGCAAACCGTGACACCTGAGGTTGAAGAGGATATTGTTATAGCTCAAAGGGCTGAGATGAAGCCCATCGCCCAAATTGCCAGTGATTTAGGAATACAAGATGATGAACTGGAGTTATATGGGAAGTATAAGGCAAAAATCAATTTAACTATCTTTGATCGCTTAAAAGAAGTAAAGGATGGAAAACTGGTGCTAGTGACGGCTATTAATCCAACCCCTGCGGGTGAGGGGAAATCTACTGTTACAGTTGGGCTTGGGCAGGCATTCAGTCGGTTGAAAAAAAAAGCTATTATTGCCTTAAGGGAGCCTTCACTGGGCCCTAACTTCGGGATTAAAGGCGGAGCTGCTGGAGGAGGCTATTCCCAGGTTGTTCCTATGGAAGATATTAATCTTCATTTTACCGGCGATATTCACGCCATTACGACAGCCCATAATTTGTTATCCGCACTTATCGATAATCATATACATCAGGGGAACCAATTAAATATTGATCCGAGAAGGGTCATTTGGAAAAGAGTATTGGATATCAATGACCGTGCCCTCAGAAATATTGTCATTGGGCTAGGGGGCCCTGTTCAGGGTATTCCAAGGGAAGACGGATTTGATATTACCGTTGCTTCCGAAATTATGGCGGTGTTATGTTTATCTTCGGGTTTGCAGGATCTCAAGGGAAGGTTAGCCAAAATGGTCATCGGATATACCTATGGAAAAGAGCCGGTTACCGTAGGCCAACTTGGTGCGCAGGGAGCGTTAGCACTATTGCTAAAAGATGCTGTTAAACCCAATTTGGTACAAACATTGGAAAACACCCCTGCTTTTATTCATGGAGGACCCTTTGCAAACATTGCCCATGGAACCAACAGTTTAATTGCAACTAAAATGGCTTTAAAATTGGGAGAAATTGTAGTTACAGAAGCAGGCTTTGGAGCTGATCTTGGAGCTGAAAAATTTTTAAATATTGTTTCCAGATATGGAGATCTAAAACCGGGTTGTGTTGTCATTGTTGCTACGTTAAGGGCTCTAAAGATGCACGGCGGAATTCCAAAATCAGAATTGACCCAATCTAATATGCATGCTTTACGGTCAGGGTTTGCTAATTTGTTAAAACATATTGATACTATTAAACAGTTTCAACTACCCTATGTTGTTGCATTAAATAAATTTGCTACTGATACCCAGTCAGAGGTTGAAGCATTTTCCAGTTGGTGTAAGGAAGAAAATATTCCTTTGGGCTTATCTGATGTATGGGCAAAGGGCGGAGCTGGCGGTGAAGAGTTGGCCCATTTGGTGCTGAAACAGCTGGAAAAGGAAAATTCTTACCGGCCTTTATATGACCTTGATCTATCTATTCGAGAAAAAATTGAGATCATCGCCAAAAAAGTTTACGGGGCTTCAGGTGTCAAATTTACTGCCCAAGCAGAGAAACAGTTAAGGGAGTTCACCCAATGGGGATGGGATAAGCTGCCGATTTGTATGGCCAAGACCCAATATTCTTTATCTGATGATCCGGCACTGCTGGGCCGTCCCCATGGATTTGATATTACGATTCGTGAATTAAGACCATCTTTGGGAGCTGGTTTTCTTGTGGCATTAACCGGGGATATCATGACGATGCCTGGACTGCCTAAACGACCCGCTGCCCTTACTATGGATATCGATGAAAACGGAACAATCAAGGGATTGTTTTAGTTATTCAATATTAAACCCCCTGCTCATCAGGGGGTTTAATATTGGAGCCACTTTGGCAATAAAATAAGGAGTGAGGCAAGCAAGGAAGTGGAAAGGATGCTTCTCGTTCGTATAAATAATAAGCCGATTACAAAAAATCCTGCAGGGGCAATGAGAAATGATTGAAGGTATAATTCAGTAGAGGACATCATTCCCTCAAATGTATTTACTGTAAATTGAATCACCGATATGAAGAAAGTGGTGATAAAAAGAGCCCACCATTTGTTTAGTAAACGCTCCAGTGTATTTTGAACGACAATCCTCCAGTATAATTCTTGAATGAGAGCAATAAAGAAATAGGTTTTGAGAAACTGCCAGAAGAACATTCCCCATGGAGGGAGGCTCATTTCTTTTGGCCATTGAAGAGAACCTGCCATTTGAAAGATGATGGATAAGCTAAGGACAACAACTATCTGCTTCAATGGATGGTAGAAGGAAAAACCGATGTATTTCCATCCGTTCCTTTGGGATAAATAGGGTATCACGGCTAGTAAAAATAAGCTAAGATTAATGGTATATCCATACCAATGGAAATTGTCCTTCAAGATTATTTGGCTGACAGCAAATAACACAAAAATACTAAAAAGATAAAGGTTAGAAGGATGATGGCTCTCGTTTGAAATAAATTCCCATTTTCGGTAGGGGAATATTTCCACCGTGAGCATCAGGGTAAGAAGCAAAATCATGAAAAAGAAAATAGTTGTTATAATAGTTACTTTGCTGATAATAACGTTTTTGGGAAAGGGATTTGCTTTTAAAGGATTATCATATGAGATCACCTTTTCACCTTTTTTCTGAAATTTAATGGTGTCATATTCCTGGTACTTAACCCATAGCCCTTGATTATCATGAAATAAAGCTAATCCTTCTTTATCCGCAGGGATATAGTTTCTTTGGTACCCAAAAAGATAGATTGAAAAATAGAGAAGCTTCCGGTCCTTTAACATGTCGTTTGCCTTATTTCTTACTTTATCAGGGAGTATACTTGCGGTTTGTTTCAGTTCAACTTTCAAGTGATCCCAACTATTTTCATTTAAAGGAAAATATGCCGAGGAGATAGATGTTTTTAATGGGTTTTTTTCGTTTGGCGGATTGAAGGTTAATTCTCCTTCCCCTATTATCAGGATTCCGCGAAAGTCACCTTTTTGTGAGTAGCTAGGTAATACCAGTCCCCCTTGCTCCCATTTTACGGACAAATAATTAAACAAGGGTGGTTCCCAAGTGGTAAAGGTATATGCTTCCTTCAATTGAAGAATTTGATCCATCTCACCGCTAAAGGTTTCATCGGTGGTCATAAGAAAAACCATGAAAAATCCTGATAACAAAAGTAATACCAATAGAACGTATGAGTATGAGTAAGGATTACTAAAAAACCGTTTCATTATTCCTTTCCTTTCTACTAAGCAGGATAACTATTGTTTTCGGCAAATCCCGACAAAATCCTTCTAGTTAAGGAATAACCTACTTATTAAATCAAATTGAAAAATATTAAGATGTAGTTTAACTTATATATAATGGTAATTTCAGAAAAAATATTAAGGCAGGGACAGAATATGTTGCTTGTAATGGATGTAGGAAATACAAATATTGTAATTGGTGTATATAAAGGGGGGGATTTGGAGCACCATTGGCGAATCGCAACTAATCGGAATCAAACAGAGGATGAATACGGGATTATTGTAAAAAATCTGTTCCATGATGCCGGGCTGTTTGTTGGGGAAATAAAAGGAATTGTCATTTCATCGGTAGTTCCCCCCCTTATGTTTGCTTTGGAACGGATGTCGGAGAAATATTTTAATCAAAAACCAATGATTGTCGGACCCGGAATAAAAACAGGATTAAACATAAAAACAGAAAATCCAAGGGAGGTGGGTGCCGACCGAATCGTCAATGCTGTTGCAGCGATTCAACTTTATGGGACACCGCTCATTATTGTTGATTTCGGTACAGCTACTACCTTCTGTTATGTGAATGAAGAAGGACATTTGATGGGATCTGCCATCGCTCCTGGAATACAGATTTCCACTGAAGCATTGTACAGCAAAGCGGCCAAACTGCCCCGCATAGAACTGGCGAAGCCACCCAGTGTGGTAGGTAGGAACACAATCACCGCGATGCAATCGGGGATTTTCTATGGGTTTGTTGGACAGGTAGATGGAATTGTGGGCAGAATGAAAGAAATAAGCATGTCCGAGCCAACTGTTGTTGCTACAGGAGGCTTGGCAGAATTAATTGCAAAGGAATCAAAACATATCGATATTATTAACCCATTCTTAACCCTTCAAGGATTACAGATTATTTTTGAAAGAAACAGGGGGACATAAGATGTCAGATTATTTGATAAAGGCAACCGCTTATTCAGGACAGATTAGAGCGTATTCATGCCGCTCAACCCGCCTGGCAGATGAAATAAGAAGGAGGCATGGTACTTGGCCTACAGCCACTGCTGCTATGGGTAGAGCGATTTCAGCAGGGGCGATGATGGGAGCCATGTTAAAAAGTGAAAAAGACCAGTTAACCATCCAGATCAAAGGAAATGGACCCTTGGGACATATTGTGGTTGACGCAAATGGAAAAGGGGAAGTTAGGGGTTATGTTCATCATCCTCATGTGAATTTACCCCTAAATGAAAAGGGAAAATTAGATGTTGCCGGCGCCGTGGGAAGAGAAGGTTTTATCTATGTGATTAAGGACTTAGGGTTAAAGGAGCCATACAGAGGAAGTATTCCAATCGTTTCAGGAGAGTTGGGAGAAGATTTTACTTACTACTTTGCAAAATCTGAGCAAACCCCTTCAGCTGTAGGACTAGGGGTAATTGTTGAGACCGATGGGTCAGTAAGAGCCGCAGGCGGTTTTATCATCCAAGTCATGCCTCAAGCGGATGATCATGTCATTGACTCAATTGAGGAAAGGATTTCACAAATCGATTCCGTATCTCGACTGATCGAGGAAGGACTGACACCCGAAGAAATGCTAAAGAATATTCTGACTGATGATCTAAAAATATTAGAGAGAAGAAGCCTTTATTTTTCATGTCGCTGCTCTGTAGAGAGAGTGAAGAATATGTTAGTTAGCTTGGGCCGTGAAGAGTTGAATGACATGATAAAAAATGAACAAGAAACAGAGATCATTTGTCAATTTTGCAATGAAAAATATGTATTTAAAAAGCAAGAGATAGAAAGATTTTTGGAACAATTAAATTGTTAAAGAGGAGAGCCATATGAAGAGCGGATGGATGCGGGGAATTATTATTCTTTTAGTTTTTGTTTTAGGCTTATCAATCGGATATTTTTTGCCAGACAGGAAGGAGAAGATGGATGTTCCTGTTGCTTCAGTCGGGGATGAAATCATCACAGAATTAATGTGGCTAAATCAATTAAAAGAAGATTACGGTGAACAGGTTCTTCAGGATATGATCGACAGAAAAGTGGTTTTCTCTGAAGCCAATCGATTAGGGATTACTGTCTCTGACAAGGAAATTGAACAGGAAATCCAGAAAATGAGAAAGGCATATGAAAATGATGAACAGTTTCTCAACTCATTAAAGGAGCAATCAGGAACAACTTTGGAACAGTTGAAAGAGGATATGCGCTATTATTTAACGTGGGAAAAATTGGCCACCAAAGATGTTGTTGTTTCTGATCCGGAAATAGAGGAATACTACAATAACAATCTTTATTTGTTTCAAGAACCTGAAAAAGTTCATGCCTGGCAGATAGTTGTCTCGACTGAAGAAGAAGCAAAACAGGTGATAAGAGAATTGGAAGAGGGTACAGACTTTTCTACCTTGGCAAAGGAGAGATCAATGGATCTTTTAACGGCTAATCAGGGAGGGGATTTAGGTTTCATTTCATTAAATGATTCCTACTTTGATCCTTCCTTTTTAGAGGTCGCCTTTTCCCTCAAAGAAGGGGAAATCAGTTCACCAATTCCTGTGGAAAAAGGCTTTGTCATTTTAAAAGTAACAGAGAAAGTAAAGGAAAGGATCATCCCTTTGGATGAAGTCAAAGATACCATCAGAAAAGAAATTGCCTTATCCCAAGTTCCATCCTTACCGCAAGTGTTGGATCAATTAAGAAAACAGGCCAAGGCACAAATATTGATTAATGATAATGGTAAGTGACACGAATGTGAGGGGAAATGGTGTGAAAAGAACAAAAAAAGTGTGGGAACTCCTGCTTAGAGAAGTAATCCCCCAAAATGGAATCGATCCAGTCTACTGGTTTAAATCCTGGGCAGGGGTTTATCCACATTCTTTCCTTTTAGAAAGTGGTCAATCCGGTCGCTATACGTATATTGGCAAAGGAGGCGGGGAAATTGTTTACGGCAAGAATAAAATAAACACAAGAGTTCATCATGGGATTAGCCAGACAAAAATAGGGGACCCTTTTTCATTTTTACAAAGTTGGATGAAAGATTGGAGTTCATCTGAAGGCTCCCATGATCTTCCGTGGACAGGTGGGGCAGTTGGATATTTCAGTTATGATATGGTTAAACACATTGAAAATATTCAGGATAAAGCGATAGATGATCTGCTATTACCTGATTTTTATTTCATGGTTGCCGATGAGCTGATTATTGTAGATCATAAAGAGCAGAAAGTACTGGTTTTGGTAGCCTTACCTGTTGAACCTGGAGAGGAATTAAAAAGGGATGCTGAATGTAGATTAAAATACCTTGAGCAAATCGTAAATGGGGAAAGAAAAGAGGAGCGTCCGTTGTGGAAACCCAAATTATCCGGCAACTCCATTTGTGATGTCTCCTACTCCTTTCAAAAGGATGAGTTTGAAGAGGCTGTAAGAAAGGTGCAGAATTATATTTCTGCCGGAGACGTGTTTCAAGTGAACTTGTCATTAAGACGTTCCCAGAGGCTTGATGTGCATCCTTTCGATATATATTGTAAACTAAGAGAAATTAATCCTTCACCATATATGGGTTATCTTTCTTTTGGAGATTTTCAATTGGTATGTGGATCGCCGGAACTTCTTGTCAGAAGGATAGGAGACCGGCTTGTAACCAGGCCAATTGCTGGCACAAGGAGGCGTGGGGATTCCAGAGAAGAAGACTTAATACTGTCTAAAGAATTGATTGAAAACGAAAAAGAAAGAGCCGAACATATTATGCTTGTTGATCTTGAAAGAAATGATTTAGGAAAGGTATCCAGATATGGAAGTGTGCAGGTTACTGAATTAATGGCGATTGAAGAGTACTCGCATGTCATGCACATTGTTTCCCAAGTAGAAGGGATCCTATTGCCTGATAAGACCAATATAGAAATTATCAAGGCTTTTTTTCCGGGAGGGACCATAACCGGGGCACCAAAAGTGAGAACCATGGAAATTATAGAGGAATTAGAAAAAGTGAAAAGAGGAATTTATACAGGATCTATTGGATGGATAGGCTATAATGGGAATATGGAAATGAATATTGTCATTCGGACCTTAATTGCCAAGAATAACATCGGACATGTCCAAGCAGGAGCGGGAATAGTTATTGACTCTGAGCCGGAGAAGGAGTACTATGAATCCTTAAAAAAAGGACAAGCTTTATGGAAAGCCGTTGAGTTGAGCGTAGAAGAGAATCGAAGAGTTGAGGTTGGAGGATGAGCCGCTATGATATTGATGATTGATAATTACGATTCGTTTACTTATAATTTAGTCCAATATCTTGGTGAAATTGGTGAAGAGTTGAAGGTTTATCGCAATGATGAAATTCGTTTAACGGAGATAGAAGAATTAGACCCGGATTTCATCATGATTTCCCCCGGACCCTGTACTCCTAATGAAGCAGGAATCAGTCTTGAAGCAATTCGGTATTTTTCCGGGAAAATACCCATATTTGGGGTCTGTCTTGGGCATCAAGCTATTGCTCAGGTATTTGGGGGAGAGGTTGTACGTGCTGACAGATTGATGCATGGAAAAACATCAGAAATACTTCATGATGGGAAGACAATTTTTGATGGAATTCCTTCACCTTTTCGAGCAACAAGATACCATTCCCTTATTGTGCGAAGGGAAACCCTTCCTCCTGTATTGGAAATCAGTGCTTGGACTGATCAAGGGGAGATTATGGGAATCAGACACCGTGAATTAGCGGTGGAGGGGGTTCAATTTCACCCTGAATCAATTATTACAGATTATGGAAAGCAGCTGCTTCAAAATTTCTTAATGAACTATAAGAAATAGGGTAATTTTATGAAGATTTTACTGAATGGGAAATTGTACAATAGAGATGAAGCCGTTTGTTCCGTAATGGACCACGGCTTGTTATATGGTATTTCCGTTTTTGAAACATTACGGTTGTATGACGGATTTCCTTTTCTTTATAAAGACCATTATTTACGATTGTCATCTGCCCTTGTTGAATTGGGTGTAAAATGTCCATTTACAGATGAAGATTTTATCGAAATGATCCAGTTTACTGCCTATTCCAATGAATTAAATCAGGCTTATATACGGGTGACTGTCACTGCAGGAATTGAGGAATTGGGGATTCCTTACGGTGAATATCATTCGCCTCAGGTCATTGTGATGGCAACCCCTTTAAAGCAAACAAGAAGTAACAAAAAAGGGTTAATTCCTTTAAACGTACCTAGAAATACACCGGAAGGATATCAAAGATATAAGGCATCCTTTATTAATAATAGAATTGGGAAAAGAGAACTGGGCAACCAACCTCATATGGAAGGACTTTTTTTGACTCGTGAAGGGTATATAGCAGAAGGAATTGTCAGCAATATTTTCTTTGTGAAATCAGGAATTCTTCATACCCCATCCCTCGAGACGGGCATTTTGCCAGGTGTTACACGAAAATTTGTAATGGCTTTGGCCCGCAAACTAGGCATTCCATTTCAGGAAGGATTATATAAGTTGGAGGAGTTGGAAACCTCTGAAGAGGTGTTTATAACAAATTCCGTCCAGGAAATTGTGCCGATTTCCTTCATCCAGAACCGGATATGGGACAAACATCCGCTAAGCTCATTTTTGCATGGTGAATATAAGAAATATGTGTATGATTTAAATTCTTATCGTAATATTTGAAAATAAAAATGAATTCTGTGAGGAGAATTGAGATGAAATATAACCCATATCAGCTGTTTCCAGAAAATCAGTTAGATATTATGGATTACATGAAGGAGATAGGAGCTGATGTTGGGGGAATTCACCTGATGGCTCCAAAAGCTGAGTCTTTGTTCATTCATCTTCAAAATGTATCTTTAATTCAAGCCAATATATTGAAGCAGGAGATGTTGTCTAAAGGTGGAGATGCCGTTGTCCATAAACTGGTTTCCACATTGAAGAAGGATCATTCCGATGTGATTCTGATCGCTACTCTGAAGCAATTGAGGGAAGTGATAAGGAAATTAAAAAGCCAGCCCTTTGGATTAAAAAGAATGGCTGAGGAATTAGAGGAATTTTTATTGTCCAGGGAAAGGGGCAAGGATGTAAGATCCCTTGATTGCCGGGGAAAAGTTCTTGAACTTGGAAGAAAAACGCTTGTAATGGGAATTGTAAATGTAACGCCGGATTCTTTTTCTGATGGCGGAAAATATGATGATTTGGAACGAGCCGTTCAACATGGGAAACAACTCGTTTTAGAGGGGGCAGACATTCTAGATATAGGTGGTGAGTCAACAAGACCTGGACACCTCCCAGTACCCTTGGAAGAGGAGGTTCGGAGGGTCATCCCAGTTATTGAGGCTCTTTCCAAGGAGGTGGATGTTCCCATTTCCATAGATACTTATAAAGCAGAGGTTGCTAGGAAAGCAGTTGAAGCTGGAGCTCATCTCATCAATGATGTTTGGGGCTGCAAAGCAGACCTAAGTATGGCAAAGACAGCTGCCCAATTAGATGTTCCCATTATCCTGATGCATAACCGGGAAACCGCTGATTACACCAATCTAATTGATGATATGGTAAAGGATTTGCGAAGAAGCATTCAGTTGGCTTTGGAAGCTGGAATTCATAAGGAAAAGATTATCGTAGACCCTGGAATAGGGTTTGGTAAGACCTATGAGGACAACCTTGAAGTCATGAGGCGTCTGGAAATTTTCTCATCTCTAGGGTATCCTCTTTTACTGGGAACTTCTAGGAAATCAATGATCGGCAATACTCTTCATCTTCCTGTGGATCAAAGGGTAGAAGGGACAGCCGCCACCCTTGTAGTAGGGATCATGAAAGGTGCACAAATTGTAAGAGTCCATGATGTAAAAGAAATGGTTCGCGTCTGTCGTATGACGGATGCGATGATAAGGAGATAATAGAATGGATCAGATTCACTTACGAGGGTTACAATTTTTCGCATATCATGGTGTATTTCCAGAAGAAAACAAGTTAGGTCAAAGGTACATCATTAACCTTACCTTGTCCTTAGATTTATCTAAAGCCGGGAAGAGTGACGATCTGTCAGAAACCGTTAATTATGCGGAAATTTATCATGTCGTAGAGGATATCGTGAAGGGTGAAACATATCAGCTGATTGAATCCCTAGCGGAAAGAATAGCCCAAAAGCTTTTATTTCACTATCCTATTGAGAATGTAGATGTAGAAGTAATTAAACCTAACCCGCCTATTGATGGGAATCTAGATTATATTTCAGTTCAAATCAGGAGGGGTCATGAAACCGTGTAAAGCTTATCTGGGGTTGGGAGCTAATATTGGAGATAGGGAAGATCAGCTGATAAAAGCTTTGGAACTTATCAACTCTAATAATGAGATGGAGGTTACCAAATTATCTTCTGTTTATGAAACAGAACCAGTGGGGTATATTGAGCAGCCTCCTTTCCTGAATATGGTTATTGAAATAAATACGTATTTGGAACCTGAAGCACTGCTTTACCGATTATTATTCATTGAGAAATCATTAGGTAGAGAAAGAAAATTAAAGTGGGGGCCGAGAACGATCGATATAGATATCTTATTATATGATAAACTAGAAATAAATCGGCCTGATTTAATCATTCCCCATCCGAGAATGATTGAACGAGCTTTTGTGATAATTCCGTTAATGGATCTGAATCCTGATCTGATGATTCCCGGCTTAGGGAAGTCCGTGAAAGAGCTGGCTAAGACGATCAATATCAGGGGAATTACCCCGTTAAAGGAGATTCAAATTGTGGGTGAACAACATGAAAATCGGAGATATTGTTTTAAATAATAATGTTGTATTGGCACCGATGGCAGGGGTTTGTAACCCTGCATTCCGTTTGATTGCTAAGGAATTTGGAACAGGTTTGGTCTGTGCTGAAATGGTAAGTGACAAGGCCATTCTGCACGGAAATGAAAGAACTATTCGTATGCTTTATGTAGATGAAAGGGAAAAACCCTTAAGCTTACAGATATTTGGTGGAGACAAGGATTCTCTGGTGGAAGCGGCAAAGATTGTCGATACTGAGACGAACGCGGATATTATCGACATTAATATGGGTTGTCCTGTTCCTAAAATCACCAAATGTGATGCAGGTGCAAAATGGCTTCTTGATCCCCGAAAAATTGAGGAAATGGTATCAGCTGTTGTCAAGGTTGTTCATAAACCGGTTACCGTAAAAATGCGGATGGGATGGGATAATCAGCATATCTTTGCTGTTGAAAATGCAAGGGCCGTAGAGCGTGCAGGAGGACAAGCCGTCACTATACACGGCAGAACGAGAGAACAGATGTATAGCGGTAAAGCGAATTGGGACATTATTAAAGAAGTGAAGGAAGCAGTATCCATACCTGTTATTGGAAATGGCGACGTATTTTCTCCGGAAGATGCAAAACGATTAATTGATCATACCGGCTGTGATGGCGTGATGATTGGGCGGGCAGCATTAGGCAACCCATGGATGTTGTATCGGACCGTTCATTATTTGACAAAAGGGGAATTGCTTCCGGAACCTACAGCAAAGGAAAAAATAAATATTGCTCTTCTTCATATGGATCGTTTAATAAAAATAAAGGGGGAAAAAATGGCGGTCTTAGAGATGAGAAAGCATGCAGCATGGTATATAAAGGGATTAAAGGGTGCTGCACAGGTAAGGGAAAAAGTAAATGAACAGACTACCAGAGAGGGAATGGCCCGAATTCTTTTGGATTTTGTTGAACAGTTAGAAAATATGGACCAAGTTCATCGGCCAAAGACGCTTCACTAAATCCAGGAATTGTTGACAACCGAATACAGATACCATATAATATCGAGCAGGCTACAAGAGCAACTGCCAGTGACACCACTGGCAGTTCTTCATAATCATAAAATGTTAATTACTACACATAGGCTCTTGATGGTTTACATATAATCCTATGGTAAAGTCCTTAAAAACGGGGGGAATAACATGTCAGAAAAAGAAGTGATTTTAACACCTGATGGTCTTAAGAGACTTGAAGAAGAATTAGAGGAGTTAAAATCGGTCAAACGAAAAGAAGTTGCTGAACGGATAAAAGAAGCGATTAGTTATGGAGATATTAGTGAGAATTCGGAATATGAAGAAGCTAAGAATGAACAGGCTTTTATTGAAGGCCGAATTATTACCCTGGAGAAATTACTAAGAAATGCAAGAGTGATTCGAAATGATGATGTACATACCGATGTTGTAAGCATAGGATCTACTGTGAAATTAAAGGATTTGGAATTTGGGGATGAGGTAGAATACACGATTGTTGGTTCTGCTGAATCCGATCCGTTTAATAATAAAATTTCCAACGAGTCTCCTGTGGGAAAAGCCATTCTTAATAAACAAAAGGGAGCGATTGTGGAAGTTAATGTCCCTGCTGGCGTGATCCAATATAAAATACTTGATATAAGAAAATAGGCAAATTAGGAGATGATGTCATGAGCCAAGAGGTAGAATTAAATGAACTGCTTCTTGTGCGCCGCCAAAAATTGGACGAACTCAGACAAATGGGGGTTGATCCCTTTGGAGTTAAGTTTGTACCAACAGAATCAGCACAAGAAATTTTAGATCGATACGCTCAGATTGAGAAGGAAGAATTGGACAAAATGGAGGTAGAAGTGAGTATAGCTGGCCGTATCATGGCCAAAAGAGGCCATGGTAAGGCTGGCTTTGCTCATATTCAAGACAGAACAAATCGGATTCAAATTTATGTTCGATTGGATACCGTAGGCGATCAGTCTTATCGGGTTTTTGAACTGTGTGATATTGGTGATATTGTAGGGGTCAAGGGGAAAGTTTTTAAAACAAATCGAGGAGAAACCAGCGTAAAGGTTGAGCAATTTGTACTGTTAACTAAATCCCTTAGGCCCCTTCCGGAAAAATTTCATGGATTAAAAGATGTTGAACTTCGATATAGGCAGCGGTATTTAGATCTTATTATGAATCCTGATGTGAAGGAAACTTTTATCATTAGGAGTAAAGTAATTCAAAATATGAGAAGATTTCTTGACGATAGAGGGTATTTGGAAGTAGAGACTCCTACCCTCCATTCCATCGCAGGAGGAGCAGCAGCCCGTCCTTTTATTACTCATCACAATGCCTTGGACATGCCATTATTTATGAGAATTGCCATTGAACTTCATCTTAAAAGATTAATCGTTGGCGGTCTGGAAAAAGTATACGAAATAGGCAGAGTTTATCGGAATGAGGGGGTTTCCACACGCCATAATCCAGAATTTACCATGATAGAACTTTATGAAGCCTATGCAAATTTTCATGATATTATGCGATTGACTGAAGATATGATCCAATTTATTGCCTTGCAAGTTCTTGGAAAAACAAAGATTGAATACCAAGGGCATCAGGTTGAGTTAAAGACTCCGTGGAAAAGGATTTCCATGGTAGATGCCATAAAAGAAGTGGTAGGCATTGACTTTAGTAGAGAAATGACAGACGCCGAGGCTCGACAGTTAGCTAAAGAGCATAACGTTGAAATTACCGAGCATATGACCTTTGGTCACGTCGTCAACGAGTTTTTTGAACAATTTGTTGAAGAAACACTGATTCAACCAACCTTTGTATACGGTCACCCGGTAGAAATATCTCCTTTAGCAAAAAAGAACGAAAAAGATCCCCGTTTCACAGATCGATTTGAACTGTTTATCGTTGGCCGTGAACATGCAAATGCCTTTTCCGAGCTTAATGACCCCATTGACCAACGTGACAGATTTGAGAAGCAACTAGAAGAAAGGGAAATGGGAAATGATGAGGCCCATGAAATGGATGAAGATTTTATAGAATCTCTTGAATATGGGATGCCTCCAACAGGGGGATTGGGAATCGGAGTAGACAGGCTGGTAATGCTGCTAACGGACTCTCCCTCAATCAGGGATGTATTGTTATTTCCTTTGATGAGAGAAAGGAAAACTGAATCATAATTGGATTTTTAAATAGTGATAAACATTGCCCTGGGTTTTTCCCGGGGTAACGTTTTATACTCAATGACTAACCGCTACTCCTTGCAATTACATGAAATTACCATTGATTTTCGGATGAAAAAATGATACATTACAACATGTCGCTGCAAGGGGGCAGGCAAGAACGAGAAGATAAAGTTTCAAAACAAAAAATTTCCTCTTGCAAATTCTTATCAAACATGATATATTATTTCTTGTCGCCGCGATGGGGCGGCGAAGAGGGAAGGAAGAAAGATGTACCTTGAAAACTGAACAGTGCAGAAGCCAAGCGAACCCTGAAGATTCAAATGGAGTAAGGAAGAGTCTAAGGGACTCATAAGGATAGAAGAGCAGATTAAACTT